>CALWAR010000033.1 GCA_944375765.1 uncultured Mediterraneibacter sp.
TGGTATGGCGTTAATCAGGCAAATGAAGTTGTCTGAGTAAAACGAGTTCTTCATTTGCCTGATTGCTTTTAGCTATATCGCAGGCTTGTTACTTTGTCTTATGACCTGTAACCGGAGCCGGAAGCATCACAACCCCGACTGTTCCGAATACGTATGTCATTCCACTGTATCTGCCTGATTTTCGGATGTTTTACCGAGGAAAGTCTCCCCGGCAAACACGAATTTTTATTTCTGATGTCTCTTGAATATGGAACTGGTCATCTGCACTGTCCTGTCAATCTGCTCCTGTTCTTCTTTGCTTTTTCCTTTTTTCAAGATTTCAAGGATAAGAGTTACTTCATCCGGCGAGAAACTGATCCCCTGCTTGTTGGCGCTGGTGATCAGCGCCAGCATGACGGGGGCAAGTTCGCGTCCGGATTTGCCGGAAGTCCGCTCAGCCGCCATCCGGATCAGTTCCAGTTTCGCCGGATCTATATTCTTCATTGCCGGATTGTTCATCCATTCGTTGTCCATCGTCTTCATCTCCTTTCTCTGCGCTGTCAGAGGCCTGTGAAAACATATCGCTGTACGTTCGGAACATTTCCTGCTGCTCAGGCGGGAGCATGCCGGAGAGCAGTTCCATAGGATCAAAAGATGAACTGTTTCCTTCCGAGCCGCTCTGTTGGGCCTGCATCATTTCCATAACAGACATCATTTCCCTTATATTTATGATCATATCGAGCATAGATGCTTCTTTCGGCTTCAGATATGGCCGAAAACTGTTCAATATGTCTATTGGAGAAAGAGGTCCGTTCTCTGAGACCGTCTGAGCCTGCAGGCCGCTGCTCCGACCGCGGAAAAGGCGGAGCGCTTCTCTTAACTCCATGAATTTGACCATGCCTGCCAGCGTCTGCCGCCCTGATGCAGGGGCATAGGGAATGAGCAGCTTGATCATCTGGAGCTCCGGTGTGGTGACAAGTTCGTCGAGAGGCGTCATGAGTCCGGGCAGATCTTTATCCATTCCAAAGACACTCCTGCACATAGCGTTGTAAATATATATGTTTTCCCGGATAAAAATATGAATTGTGGAAAAGCTCTATAGATTAAAAAGCTGTGATCCTGCAGGTACATTTTTGTCAAGAAAATGCAGGAATCATAAAATAATATGGAACAATTAGAAAGGAAAGAACAGACGTGTCAAGAAAACTGATCATTGATGGAAATGCAGTTTATGAGATCGACGAAGACTGCATGCTGAAAAATCGCATAAGAGAAAATGATTATATGAGAGAAAAAGAAGATAAGGAACACAAGAACAAACGAAAAAGCGGTCAGGAAAGTACAGCCGCTCACAACAGAACCAGATAAATAAAAACAAAAAGCAGCGCCTGCCCTCATAAAAGGGGCAGGCGCGATAAGTTTAAGTTTTATCATCTGATCATTTTGCCTGATCAGCAGCCGCATCCGTTTCCGCCGAAACCGCCGCAGCAGCAGAGCAGAAGGATGATCCACAGGCAGCTGTCGTTTCCGCAGCCATTGCCGCCAAATCCGTTTCCTCCGCATCCGCCGCAGCAAGCGAGCAGAAGGATGATCCACAGGCATGAAGACATTCCGTTACCGTTGTCGCATCCACATCCACAGTTTGTAGCAGTTAAATCACTCATGTTAAATCCTCCAGTTAGGTTTGTTATTTACAGTTCTATATTATGCAGACAAATGAAAAGTGTGCTACAGGTACGAAGAGGATGATCTGTGAATATTCTGATTAAAAAGGGAACTATTTGCGGGATACTATGAAATGGGTAAAACAATCGGTCGATTACTGGTGTGAAGATATAAGGGCGGGAAAATGCCTGGGCGGGGGCGTAGGGGCCGCCATACTTGATACCGGCGTCTCACGCCATCCGGATCTGCGGAGCCGGATCGAGATCTTCAGGGATTTTACAGGGGGAAAGACAGGCTCCGCGTGCAGTGATGACAGCGGGCATGGGACACATGTGGCAGGTATTCTTGCCGGGGATGGAACGGTTTCGTCAGGGGTGTATGCGGGGATGGCGCCGGAAGCGACTTTTATTGTCGGTAAAGTCCTGGATCGTGAGGGGAATGGCAATATCGAAAATGTGCTCAGAGGGATCGACTGGATCCTGAAGAACAGAGGGGATTTCCATGTGCGTATCGTCAATATCTCAGTCGGAACGCAGCCGGAGCTTGCGCAGGAGCAGAAGCAGATTTTCCTGGAAGCGGTTGAAGAATTATGGGACAGAGGTCTTGTTGTCGTCGTGTCGGCGGGGAATTATGGGCCTGGCGCGGGATCGGTGGCGGTTCCGGGCAACAGCCGGAAAGTTATTACCGTAGGGGTGCCGGATACAGAGATCCGCTCGATTGCCCGACGGAAGAACAACGTGAATTATTCCGGCAGGGGGCCGACGGGCGCCTGCGTGGTGAAACCAGATGGCTTTGAGCACGGCAAGGGGGTCAGACGCTGTAATGCCCGTTAAGCGCGACAGAGAGAGCATCCTTATATTATGAAGACTGGGACCTCAATGGCGACTCCGGTCGTATCCGGGGCAATTGCATGCCTCCTGTCCAAATATCCGGATATGACAAATGTAGAAGTGAAGCTGAAACTCAGAGAATCGTGTGTGAAAAGCCCGGGAACCGAAGCGGGATGGGGGATGCTGAACGTAGAGAGATTGCTGAAAGTGTAATAAAGTAACAGTTCAGCCCGCGCCATTCGCAAAGCCGCACTGACGTGCTGATTGCGGCGATGCCGTTCCTTTGCTCATATACGGGCGTTCAGCACATCTGGATGCCGGGCGACGGATTCTTATGCAAGCATAAACCCGTCGACTAACATCAGATGGCAGAGCTGTCAAGAAAAAATCCTTGACAGCTCTGTCCCTTTCGTGTATGATAGCAAAGGTGACTGTGATGAACAAGATTTTAGAACAGGCTTTATTGTATGATTTTTACGGTGAACTTCTCACTACGCACCAGAAAGAGGTCTATGAGCAGTTTATCCTTGACGATCTTTCTTTAAGCGAGATCGCGGAGAGCGCGGGGATCAGCCGTCAGGGAGTGCACGACCTGATTCGCCGCTGCCAGAAAGCGCTGGAGGGATATGAGGCAAAGCTGCACCTGGTCGAGCGGTTTCTCTCAGTAAAGGAGAAAGTTGACCGGATCGACGAGATTCTGGATGAGTGGGAGACCGAGAAGAAGGACATAGAGAAGATCGTAAAGCAGATCCGCAGGATCTCGGATGCGATCATTGAAGAATTATAGAGGGATAGTTTAAATGGCATTTGACAGCTTAACCGAGAAACTACAGAATGTATTCAGAAACCTGCGAAGCAAGGGACGGCTTACCGAAGACGATGTGAAAGCCGCGCTCAAAGAGGTCAAGATGGCGCTTCTTGAGGCGGACGTCAACTTCAAGGTTGTCAAAGGCTTCATCAAAGACGTGCAGGAACGAGCGGTCGGGCAGGACGTGATGAACGGGCTGAATCCCGGACAGATGGTGATCAAGATCGTAAATGAAGAGCTTGTAAAGCTCATGGGATCTGAGACAACGGAGATCAGGCTCCAGCCGGGAAGCGCCATGACTGTTATCATGATGGCCGGACTCCAGGGCGCAGGTAAGACGACGACGACTGCAAAGCTGGCGGGAAAGTTTAAATTAAAGGGCAAGAAACCGCTCCTTGTGGCATGCGACGTCTATCGTCCTGCGGCGATCAAACAGCTTCAGATCAACGGGGAGAAGCAGGGCGTGGAAGTATTCTCCATGGGGGATAAGAACCGTCCCGCAGATATCGCCAGGGCTGCCGTGCAGCACGCGGCGAAGAACGGCAACAATATCGTCATCCTCGATACAGCCGGACGTCTCCATATCGATGAGGATATGATGGCGGAACTTACGCAGATCAAAGAAGCGGTGGAAGTACATCAGACGATCCTCGTCGTGGACGCCATGACAGGACAGGACGCGGTGAATGTGGCCGGAGCTTTCAATGATAAGATAGGGATCGACGGCGTCATCGTCACCAAGCTGGACGGCGATACGAGAGGCGGCGCTGCGCTTTCGATCAAGGCGGTGACAGGAAGACCGATCCTCTATGTCGGTATGGGTGAAAAGCTCTCTGATCTGGAACAGTTTTATCCGGACAGGATGGCGTCGCGTATCCTTGGCATGGGCGACGTCCTTACTCTGATAGAGAAAGCAGGAGCTGAGCTTGACGAGGAGAAGGCCATCAAGATGGCTGACAAGATGAAGAAGGCTCAGTTTGATTTTGACGATTATCTGGACAGCATGGAACAGATGCGAAAGATGGGAGGGCTTTCCAACATTATGAGTATGATGCCGGGGCTTGGCGGTTTCGGAGGCAAAGGCGGCAAGATGCCGGATCTGGATTCCGAGGAGAATGAAAAGCGGATGGCCAGAATGGAGGCCATGATCCATTCCATGACGCCTGAGGAACGGAGCAATCCGGACCTTCTCAACCCGTCAAGAAAGCATCGTATCGCGCGGGGCGCGGGGGTTGACATCGCCGAGGTTAACCGTATGGTAAAACAGTTCAATGAATCCCGAAAGATGATGAAGAAGCTTCCCGGGATGATGGGTGGTAAAGGTGGCAAAAGGGGCAGATTCAGACTCCCCTTTTAACACATAGAGCATGCCGGAGGCAGTCGGCTGCATATGCGGCGGGGCTGACGGCAGGAGCAACAAAACAATTAAGAAAAATAAACAAGAGGTGAAAGAAATGGCAGTAAAGATCAGATTAAGAAGAATGGGACAGAAGAAAGCTCCTTTTTATAGAATCGTAGTAGCTGATTCAAGGTCCCCGAGAGACGGAAGATTCA
>CALWAR010000034.1 GCA_944375765.1 uncultured Mediterraneibacter sp.
AAATGTTCCACTTCAAGAATCGGCATAAATATTCCCTCCTATCTGAAATAATCCAGTTTCTTTTCAAGACGTCCCAGGAGAACTGTCAGGATCCCGCTGAATATAAGATAGTAGACAGCGGTGAAGAACAAAGGCCAGATCGCGCCCGCAATGCCCTGAGATCCTTTCAGGAACGACTGTCCGGCCCAGATGATCTCCTGCAGCGCGATGATGCGCGCAAGGGAAGTATCCTTTACGAGCGTGATGATCTCGTTGGACATCGGCGGGACGATCCGCTTGATCATCTGCAGGAGCGTCACCTTAAAAAAGATCTGGCTCCTCGTCATCCCCAGCACGAGCCCGGCCTCTTCCTGGCCTTTGGGCACGCCCTGGATGCCGCCCCTGTAGATCTCCGAGAAATAGCAGGCATAGTTAAAGATAAATGCGACGGAAGCCGCCATAAACCTGCCGCTCTCACTCCCGCCCCAGATGTTGTTGTCCAGGACGATGCCCGGAAAATAAAAGATGATCAGCAGTTGGATCATCAGAGGGGTGCCCCTGATGATCCACACGATGATCTTTGTAAAATAACTTAACGGCCGAAACCGTGACATAGATCCAAAAGAAATGATCAGACCGAGCGGAACCGCTCCGACCAGCGTCACGATAAACAGTTTAATTGTCTGAAGGAATCCCACGTTCAGAGCGCTGAACACGATAGGAAACTGTTCCATTACCAAATCCATACTGCAAATCAACCT
This sequence comes from uncultured Mediterraneibacter sp., assembly GCA_944375765.1. GTDB lineage: Bacteria > Bacillota > Clostridia > Lachnospirales > Lachnospiraceae > Mediterraneibacter. The sequence goes on from CALWAR010000034.1 coordinate 741, forward strand.
CTGTCCCTGTTCTCTACTGCCCGATCAGAGCAGCCTGCACTCCGTAAGTCTGCGCATACTCCTCCATCGTGCCGTCCTCATAGCACTGCGCGAAAAATGTATTGAGTTCTTCTGCGAGATCCGATCCTTTCCGGAATCCGACGCCGTATTCCTCACTGTTGAGGCTCACCGTATAAGTAAGATCCGCATACCCCGTACCGTCGCCGATCATCGCGGCTGCCATCAGAAGATCGATCACTGCGGCGTCCGACGTCCCCGCGTCCACTTCCATGAGGGCGTCCGCCTGTGCCGTCACCGGAGTATAGTTGAGTCCCAGGGCGCTGACCTCATCCTCGCCCGCACTTCCGGCCTCAACCGCAAAGCTCAGATCCGAGAGACTGTCCGTATCCTGGTACTGATCCGCCACGTCAGAGGGAACTACAACTACCTGTGCATTCTGAAGATACGCGTCGGTGCACTCCATGGAACTTGTCACCTCTTCTGTCAGCGTCATGCCGTTCCAGACGCAGTCGATCGTGTTGCTGTCCAGCTCGAGGATCTTGTTGTCCCAGTCGATCTCTACGAACTCAACCTCCACGCCGAGATTCTCCCCGAACGCCCGAGCCATGTCGGCGTCAAATCCGATCCACTCTCCGCTCTCGTCCTGGTAATCCATAGGCTCAAAATTCGTAATGCCTACGACAAGCGTTCCCTTATCCTGAACATAAGCCTTGTCGCTGCTGTCCTCTCCTCCCTGGCTCCCGCCCGGCCCCGAACCGCAGCCCGCCAGAAGAGAGACAGCCATCCCCGCGCAAAGCAGTATACTTAACACTTTTCTTTTCATAATCCATTACCTCCATCGCCGGATATCCGGTTTCGCTTCTTTTCTCTGCCAATGAGTCACTGTACCACGGTAAAGTTACTGTAGTATTCTATCACACCGATATCCCTCTGTCAAACAAAAACAGCGGTCAGGAATGGCTCCTTCTGTGCTGCCGCTTCCACTTTTCAAGATGTGCGTCACTCGTCTCATCCGGCATATGTTTACGGATCTCGTCGATCTCCTGCCGCATCTGGGCGTTCACTTCCATGTATTCATCCTGCTTCGTAATCAGGATATGATACTCCTCCAGAGACATGTACTTGTAGGACGCATAGAGATACGGCTTGATGAACCTCTTGTCCTGGCAGATCTGATAAGCTCTGTCATACATGCGCGCCGCCTCCTGATACAGAAAGAGCCGTCCGTACGCTGCGCCAAGCCCCGCATATATCCTGCCGTAAAATTTGTCGTCTACGGTGTCGTCCTTTTCCTGGCTGAGTATCCCCTGATAGACAAGGATCGCCTCCTCTACCTCTCCGCTCTCCAGCAGGTTATCGCCCTTATACTTCTGCCGCTCGATATCTTTCTGGTTCTTGAGGTGCTCCAGCACGTTCTGGATACGGATCATCTCCGGCTCCCGGTATATCTTCGACTCCTTGAGTATGGTGAGGACGAACCTCTCCACAGAGCCGTGCAGCCGCAGCACATCGCGCAGCTCAGACGCCAGCCTGTCCATCCCCAGTTCCTCATCGAGCCAGCCGCATAACTGCTCGTTCATGATCGTGTAGTCGATCAGATAAAGATTGTTGCACAGATAATAGCACAGCTCCTCGATCGTAAAGATACGGCAGTGTATGCGTGTGATCTCATAGGGCTGAGCGGCATGTCTGTCATGACAAAGAATTAAACTTCCCATCATTGCCTCCTAAATGTATCGTCTTCTCGGCGTAAAAATCCGTAGCCGGGAAGAAATCGCCGAATCCGGCGTCGCGCACTGCTATCCTGCATGTCTTTTCATCGAGGAAAAGTGTCTCTATCTGCAGCCGCATAGAATACTCGGCACGCTTTACAAGCCGGGCAAGCGATATCTTTTCCGTCTTCACATCGCCCTGGATCAGCGACTCGATATGGAATTCGATCTCATCCATGTCCTCGCAGAGCACTTCCCACTGATTGTTGGACTCGTACCAGTGAGCGCCCCAGGATACGATCGGATACCACATCTCCTGCCCTTCCACACGCATATTTATGGTAATCTGGTCCGTCAGTTTGTCCTCTGAAAGATACACCGGGTTCTCGATATGCATAAACAGTTTCCGGTAAGCGGTATAGCATGCTCCCTTACTGTACAGGTTGTTCCCGATGAATGCCCGGCGTCCGTTGCACAGGACGCGCAGCGCCCTGGGATACCAGTTGTTCTCGAATCCCTTTCCCGTCAGGAATACCGAGGATACGATGCGCTTGTCGAACACGCTCTCTATGAACTTGCAGAACATGGCGTCCGCCTCTTTCGCCTTATCCTCGTTCAGCACCGGGTAGACCAAAGCCAGCTCTTTCATATGCGCGCTGGCCACTTCATCCACCGTCACGAACGTCGTCTTACCTCCGCCAAGTCCCGGGCGGAGCCTGCGGAGCATATACGCTTTTATCTCGTTCCTGTCACAGCAGAACAGAGCTGCGTCATACTGCCACAGCTCTTTGGGCTGGTAGAAGAGGTAATTGCAGAAACTCTCTTTGTAATCCTGGATAAAGATATGCCTTTTGTCAATGTTCATCCGCACTGCGATCCCTCTGAGCATCTGGGCCAGTTCTTCCGTCAGGGCGGGAACTGTAAATACGATGCCGCCGATCTCCGGAAAAGACTGCAGGGACATCTGGATGAACTGGGACAACAGCCAGACCGCATCGTAAGTCTCCTCGCCGAATTCGATCTGGGCGCCCGCAAGACTCTTGCTGAGCAGTCTCGTGACAGTAAAACCTTCTTTGATCGAGACGAGCCGTTTTGCCTCTTTGCCGTAAGCCCATGTATCACGCAGTTTGCCTATGATGAGCGGGATCTGGTAATTGTCAGAATCCACTTCGAGCGTGTCCGGCTCCAGCTCCTCATCATTATAGAAACTGATCTGGCACGTCCTCTCATTTATTTCATAACCAATGATACTGCCCTGTCCCATGTAAAAGACAACCTCCTTATTCCTGTGCGAACATATGAGCAGCGATTTCCGTCTCCAGCGCGAACGCCTGCATCTTCTTGCTGCGCTCTTTCTCGCTGCTCTCTGTCAGTATATCGTTCAGACGGCCGTATCTCCCCTGTTCGCCGGAAGTCGTTTCCCGCACGCATGTCTCCTTGTCGCTCCGGTAGGAATTGCCGTCTATCGTCTCTTTAAAATAATATTTCAGCTTTTCGTTGGCAAACAGGACGAACTTCTTCACATACAGATTCTCATACATCGGAGTCAGGACCTCTGTGAAGTAATCCGCCTGCTCGCGCCCGCCTTTCTGGAGCTGGTAATAGAGCATGACGCGGCTGCCTTTCTGACCTTTGTATTCGATCAGCGTCTTGTCCCAGAGCTGCAGCTCGATCAGCCAGTCTTTCTCATAGGAGAGAAAGAACGGGAAATAGATCTGCTTCTGGCAGAGTTCCTGCATAAATTTTTTCAGCGTCCTGCGCGTCTGAGAATTGTACTCTCTGGAGGAGTAGTATTTCAGCACGGCGATCTTGCACACGTCGCTTGTATCCTCCCCCTTCTCGTACTCGCGGCAGATAATGTCGATCACGCTCCTGCCGATCTTCCTCTCTTCTACGACATATTCTCTGGACACGTAAGTGAGATATGCCTGCTGCAGGCGGAAATAAGCCCCCTCGGCATAATACTGCTCGAAGATCTGGGCTTCCTGGAACAGCTCCTCCGAGAACAGCATCTGTGTCAGGATGCGCTCGGCGAGCTTATGCGTATGCACCTCGTAGTCCCTCGCCTCTCTCCAGAGCATCTTCATATCCGGTGTCGCGCCGCAGTAATAATTGGCAAGATATGTCAGAATCACCTTGTCGTACTGCTGTTTCCTGAACAGTTCAAAGCAGACATAAGTCAGGAAATCATCGCTCTCATAGTTGTTCTCACGGATCGTCCTGCTGCACAGCCCGAGGATCTGCTCCTCTGTATAGTTCTCAAGTCCTTTCTCCCGGACTGTCTCAAGTGTCAGTTCCCTGGTACGCTCCTCCTCCCGGTTCCGCCTGAGGCCGTTGATATATTTTCTGCACATATCCATGTAGCGCAGTTCGTAGAAAAGCCTCTTGCTCTCGTAAGGAACAGAATCTGTATAATGTCTGCCGTCCCTGGACTCCCACACAAGCCGATCCGTCTTGGCATAGAGAAATACTTTCGCGCCGTGCTCCGCATAAGGAGCTTTCTGCGTGATCGTCCCGTCCTCTGCGATCACGTGGATGTACTTCATGTCCGGCACTTTCGTCGTGATCCAGTACGCGTGGCATACATCATAGAGCGCTTTTACTCTGTCCGGATTCATCGAGGACTCCACCACGAAGCGCTTGTATATGATCCTGAGCTGCTCGTCCACATTACGGCGGTCGAGCTGGTTCCACGCGAAAGCCTCCATCTCGTCTCTGTAGTGCGCATAGATCTCACTGGACTCATCCTCATAGGTGATCAGATTGGCGTAGAGAAACGCGCACTTGTGATAGTCCAGGCTGTTTCCGTGCATAAAATACAGATACACGGACCTGGGAAGCGGTTTCCGGAACTTCTCCGGTTTGACAGAAGCCATATAATACTCGTACAACTGTGCGATCTTAAGTTCGTTTTCCACAGCTTCCCCGAACCATTTGAAATAACGTTCTTCTATGCAGTTTCCTTTAATCAGGAGCGTGCAGATCGCGGTGAGGATCATGGACTCGCGATACATCTCATACGCTTTCACGAGCACATTGTAGAGCTGGATATCAAAGGACTTCATCTGACTCGCCAGGTTCGCGGTATAAAGGGCCAGTTCCCTTGTCATCAGCTTATATTTCACGGCAAACAAAAGAACCTGCACCTCGAACATCCCGAGTTTCTTAAGGGAAGAACTCCTGTCCCGGAAGCAGCGGAACGCCTGGAGATAGAACCACACGCTGCGGGACCTTTCCTCATAGAACTGATTCTCTAGCGCTCTTAGTCTCTCGCTGTATATCTTATACTCAGAGTCCACCTCAACGAGCATGCAGAGTATCTTCCAGCTGTCCGGGTGTTTCATAAAAGAGCGCGAAAGTTCCTCGGCCACTTTCCTCTGCCCGATCGTATCGTTTGAGAGAAGCGTCGTCAGATACAGATAGTAGGAGCTGAGCTCCACGTCTTTGCCAATGGCGAACCGGTTGTAATTGTATGACTCAAGCAGCCATTTTGCCTCATCCATCCGTTTGCCGATGAGACATATATGGGCGTGCGCGAGGAGGTATACCTCGTTCCTGCCATCCATCTCCTGGAGATGGCTGATCCTGCGGATGGCCTCTGTCACCCACTCTTCCAGTTCCATCCTGCCGCTCTCATATTTCAGATAATTTCTGATGATCCCGGCAAATTCTCTGTCGTTCGCCCTGCGGTCCTCATCCCGGTCCACATCCTTTTCCACGACGACCTCGTATGTCAGCTTCTCGTACGGAGATTCCAGTATGATCCTGCCGTAATTGCTCCCCTTGTGGAGATGGGCCGTATCGAGGAAATACTCCAAGCGGTAGGAATTACCGATGAATTCCTCCGTGGTGATCCTCGTGTGCTCCACAGTGAGGAAATCCCCCTCTGTCTTCACATCGATCTCCAGATATCCCCATGTGTTCTTCTTGATCGTGAACGTCTCCTTGCGCGATTCGTTCAGCGCCATGAACGCGCGGCTCTCCTCCTCAAGAGTGAGAAATATCTTCTCTTTCTGCTTGCAGCCTACGAGGAATTCTTCAAGCGCCTGCTGATCGAGCTCCCAGCGACGCATATTATCGTAAAGAGCCTGTATCCTTTTATCTTCATATTTTAATATCTCATAGAAATCCCGGGAGCGGAACAGTTTTACAGCCTCCGCCGGATCCCTGAACGCCAGCTTCTTGAAATCATCCAGACTCTGGACTTTCCCGTATCTCGTCATCACGAAAGGCTTCTCAATGACCGCCGTGAAAGCGACGTCGAACTCTCCGCCGTTGCAGACAATCGTAAACTTCCCGTGCTCTACGTGTCCCGGCACGAGCCCCGCGCCGTCATATGTATAACTGATATTGACCGGATTGGCGTCAAAGCCCTGCTCCTCACAGTGTATCCGGTAAGAAGAAGTGTATACAAGCCCCCGGATCGTTCCCTCTCCCTGATTCTGGAGAGAAAAACTCCCTTTGTATTTTTCTCCTTCTCCCACGCGCATGATGATGCGCGTCTCGGGAAGGATGATCTCCGGCTGTGGAATATGGAAATCGCCCTTGGCGAATCGTTTGATCTTGTTTTTCAAATCAGTCACCTACTCACAATTCTTCTTCCGCCCGGAGGGCAAAAGTACGCTACTTTGAATTATAGCATTGTTGTACAGTAACATGCAATGGCTGATTCAAAGAAATTGCCACAGGTTGTATACACGTATCCATATCAGATTTCTTTGATCATCTGCACATAATCAAGCACTTTATAGCCAAGTCTTTCATACAGAGACACTGCCCGGGTGTTGTCAGCCTCTACCTCCAGACGGAGTCTCGCTACTCCCGGCTCCTTTGACTGTTCGATCATGGCAAAGAACTCCCTGCCAAGACCTTTCGAGCGGAATTCCTCCCTGATATACAGCTCCTCGATCCATACGACATATCCTCCCGCTTCCTGGGAGAAACTCTTCGCCGTCACCGCGTATCCGGCCGGCTCGCTCTCCCACTCTATCATGTATATCTTTGTATATGCGTCGCTTCTGAGCGCCTCGTTTACCGTTGCCTCGATGTATGATTCAGGAACGGGATGGAGTACGGCGTCCGAGTGATAGAACTCCTGCGCCATCTCAATATAAAGTTCTCTGTCTTCTTCCGTCAGTCTGCGTATCATTTTTGTCCTCCTTGTTACACACTTTCCTATATACAGGTGCATCTTGTAATATAGTATCCTTTTTTCATGCAGTAATCAACATTTCTAAAGATTTTCCAAATATTTTATATATGTGTTGACTTTATATATTATATAATTTATAATATAAGTAAAATAAATATATATCCAGAAAGGAGTTATACCATGACTTTCACGCCTAATGCTCCCATGCTTGACTTTCTTGTCCTGTCCGTCATCGCTGAAGGAGACGCTTACGGTTATCAGATCAGCCAGATCATAAAACGGGCGGCGAACACGAAAGACTCCGCTCTGTATCCTGTACTCAAGCGTCTGCAGGAGAGCGCCTGGGTGGAAACCTATGACGAGCAGTACCAGGGGCGCAACCGGAGATACTACAGGATAACCCCGGACGGCGCCAGACGGCAGGCGGAACTGCTCAGCGAATGGGAAACCTACAAATTCATTATCGACGACATTGTAAAAGGGGGAAACTCAGATGACAAAGAATGAATATATGAAAGTGCTGTCGCACAAACTCAGACGGCTACCCAAAGAGGATTACTCCAGAGCCATAGAGTATTTTGAAGAATATTTCACAGAAGCCGGTCCCGGGCACGAGGAACAGGCCATAAAAGATCTGGGAGATCCGGAGGAGGCCGCGAATGCACTGATCGTCGACTTTGCGGCCCGGAACGCGGAGGAACCTCCTAAAACAGTGCGAAAAGGACTGTCCGCCGTGTGGATCGCCATTCTTGCCGTATTCGCCGCGCCTGTGGCGCTTCCGGTCGCGGTTGTGCTCATCCTCGCAGTCGGCATGGTCCTCGTCTGCGTCGGCATAGCGCTCTTCTGCGTCGCAGTCTCCTCCGTATCCGTCTGCGCCGGCGGTATATTGGGCATATTCGGCGGGATACTGCTTCTGTTCCAGTCTCCCGGAGACGGACTGTGCAATCTGGGAGCCGGGCTTTTCTGTACAGGGGCGGGACTCATGCTTATATACGGATCTGTACTTTTATTTAAATGGATAATCAAAAAAGCCGCATCTTCTCTCGGAAAACTTACAAAAAGGAGGGCACGCAAATGAAATCTCTGACAAAAAAAATCTTTCTCATCTCCGGCTGCTGCATGGGCGCAGGACTCCTTCTGACAGGAGCCGGCGTCGCATCAGGCGGATGGCCGGGATTCGCGCTGACGAGAACCGGCGTTCTTTCCGCCTCGTCCAGAGAAGAACCATATACTATGGAGAAAACAAGGCTGGAAGAATTCTCAGGTATTGATCTCGTGATCGGATCCGAAGCTGACATCGAGTTTCTGCCTTCTGACGACAACAGTTTCTATCTTGAGTACACACTGTATGGACAATCTGGCAGGCAGGTATACGATATCTCCGATGATACGCTGCATTTCACTTATGACATTGATAACTCCGTCGGCGTATATTTCTTTGGTCTGGGCTCCGGCACAAGATCCGGTTCTCCTGTGATACGCATCTATGTGCCGGAGAACAGGCAGCTTTCCAAAGTGGATATCCGGAGCAGCTTCGGAGATCTCCTGATCTGTGATCTCTCTGCTAAACAGGCGGACATCCGGGTCGACTACGGAGATCTGAATATGGAAAATGCAGACTTTAATACCGGGACACTGGAGCTTTCGGCGGGAGATCTGGAGATCTCGGATTCCACCATCAAAACACTTTCGCTGACGAACGAATACGGCGACTGTGAGCTGACCGGCATGAATGTGGAAAGCGCGGCGCTTACAATAGATGCCGGCGACCTTATATTCCGCGCAGACTCTCTTGAGACACTGACCGGTTACAATGATTACGGAGATACCTCTCTCACTCTTCCCGGACAGTTCGTGGACTACTCTTTCACTCTGTACACCGAATACGGCGAGATCACCGTACCGGAAGACGCTCCGGGAAGGCTTGTGTCCGAGGACATGATGGAGATGACCTATGACTCTCAGGGAGACGGGGAGAAAAACATCGAGTTCGAGGCATCCAGCGGGAATATCGTGGTGGACACAGACACAGCCGTCCGGTAAACGGTCGCCAGGATTCCGGGCAGGCCTGTACTTTGGCCCGTCCCCCGCACTCCGCCCCACTGCCGGTAAGATCATACAGGGGATGGAGCCCGGATCAGACTGATCCGGGCTCCATCCCCTGTATTATGCAGTACGACCATCATCGTACTCTTCATTTCACTGCAGACTGCTGTCAGACCGACTGTCCAGCAGATGGTCAATCAGCCGGTATCCTTCTTCCAGGAAGATCCCGGTCTCTCTTCCGGTCTTCTCGGAGTAACTCTCTTTACCCTCTGCTTTCTTCGTGCTGTCATACAGCATATACGGCACCGGATCCGACGTATGTGTGCGCACGCGCACAGGCGTCGGATGATCCGGCAGGATGAGCATTCTGTAATCCGTCCCGGAATCTTTCAACGCATCTGCCACGGGACCGACGACCTGTTCATCAATATATTCGATGGCTCTTATCTTGTCATCCGCGCTTCCCTGATGTCCCATCTCATCAGGAGCTTCTATATGTACATAAACGAAATCAAATCCGTCTTCCGTGAGGGCCTTTACAGCCGCTTCTGCCTTGCCGCCATAGTTTGTGTGCAGGCCGCCATTGGCGCCTTCCACGCTGATATTGTGAATTCCTGAGCCGACAGCGATTCCTTTCAGAAGATCCACGGCCGAGATCATCGCGCCTTTTACTTTATTCTTCTCCTCAAAGGAAGTTAAGGCCGGGCGGGTGCCTGCGCCCCAGAACCAGGCGGAATTCGCCGGATTCTTTCCCTCTGCGCGCCGCTTTACATTGACCGGATGGTCTCTTAATATATCATAGCTTTTGATCATCATGTCACGCAGCACCGGATCTTCAGGCAGATACCCGCCGATCCTTTTCGTCAGGATGTCGTGAGGAGCAGTCAGCTCTCTTACTCTGCCGTTCTTCTCGATCAGCAGATGGCGGTAACTCGTCCCCGGATAAAATGCATATCCGTCGGCATAACACGGACGCGCGGACTCATCCCCGCCTGCGAACTCTTCCTGCAGCGCACGGATAAGCTCTTCTGCCTCTTCTGTGCTTATCTCGCCGGAGCTGTGATCCAGGATCCTGCGGTCCTCATAGTTTTCCTCTTCCTCCGAGAGAGTGACCAGGTTGCAGCGGAAAGACACGTCGGTCTCTTCCATCTCCACTCCTATGCTCAGCGCCTCCAGCGGGGAGCGCCCGGAATAATATTTCCCCGGATCATATCCGATCACTGACAGGTTCGCAGAATCGCTCCCGGGAGCCATACCCTCCGGCACTGTGCGCACCATGCCGATCTCCGAGGACCCGGCCAGAAGATCCATGTGAGGCGTGCGCGCAGCCTCCAATGGAGTCTTTCCTCCCATATCTGCAAGCGGTTCGTCCGCCATTCCGTCACACAAGATCACGATATACTTCATGTCTTCCTCCTATCAGTCACTCCACCTCTAGTCCCCGACATTCTGATCCTCGATACGGATCATATGCAGGATCCCGTCGATCTGTGACGATCTTCTCAGATAATCCCCCTCTGTCATCACCTCTGTCATAATGCCGAATTCATCTGTCAGTCCGTCCGCTTCCACTGTCCGGACAGGCCCAAATGCCTTTTCCACCTCTCCAAGACGCTCTTTCGCGCTTCCGCTCAGGCGGACAAAGAACTGCTTGCGTGTGTCTTCGATCGGCATGAGTGTGAGTTTCTCATTCTTCCACATGGTCATGATGTTTCTGTGAAGATGCTTCGCCCCGTCAACAACATCCGCCACGACCGCGCTGGCCGTCGGCAGCTTGCCTGCGCCGCTCCCGTAGAACATAGCGTCTCCGAGCATGTTCCCGTGCACGAATACCGCGTTAAACACGTCGTTTACACTGTAGAGCGGATGCTCTTTATTTAAGAGAACAGGGGCCACGATCGCATGGAGATGGTCGCCGTGGCGTTTGCTGGATGCGATGAGCTTGATCGTCATCCCCAGTTTCTTCGCATAGAGCATATCTTTCCTGGTGATCTTTGTGATGCCTTCTGTATAGATATCCTCAAAATCCACCTGCTGCCCTGATATGAGCGAGGAGAGGATAGCGATCTTCCGGCAGGCGTCATATCCTTCCACGTCCGCTTCCGGATTGCGCTCCGCATATCCGTTGTCCTGCGCTTCCTTTAACACTTCATCGTAATCGGCGCCTTCATAAAACATCTTGCTGAGCATGTAGTTCGTCGTGCCGTTTAAGATACCTGTGATCTCCTCGATCTTGTCCGCCGTCAGGCAGGAATTCAGCGCGCGGATAATCGGAATACCGCCGCCTACGCTCGCCTCGAACAGGAAATTAAGTTCTCTGTCACGGGCGATGGAGAGCAGCTCCGCTCCATGCTTTGCCACAAGCGCTTTGTTGGACGTAACAACGCTCTTGCCCGCTTCCAGACAGCGCTTCACAAAGGTGTACGCCGGCTCGATGCCGCCCATCACTTCCACTACGATACGGATGTCGGGATCATTGATGATCACATCCACGTCATGGACGATCTTGTCCTGCACAGGATCTCCCGGGAAATCCCTGAGATCGAGCACATATTTGATATTGATCTCGTCTGCCGCTCTCTGGTTGATAATGTCGCTGTTTGTGTTGATGACTTCCACTACGCCGGAACCTACCGTGCCGTAGCCCATTACTGCTATGTTTACCATCATTTTCTCCTTTTTTGTACTTTCTTTCTGTGCTTTTACAGCGGAGGACTTAACTGTCCTGCTGCCCGGACGCCGGATCTTTCTCCTGGCTTAAGTAAGCGTTTATGAACGGATCAATGCTGCCGTCCAGCACACCGTTCACATTGCTGACTTCCGTATTTGTGCGATGATCTTTCACCAGAGTATACGGCTGCATGACGTATGAACGGATCTGGTTGCCGAAGTTGATATCCCGGACTTCTCCCCGGATATCGGACATTTTCTCCGCCTGTTCCTGCTGCTTCATCAGATACAGCCTGGACTTGAGCATCTGCATCGCCTTGTCCTTGTTCATATGCTGGGAGCGTTCATTCTGGCACTGCACCACGATCCCTGTAGGGAGATGAGTGATCCTGACAGCAGACGACGTCTTGTTGATATGCTGTCCGCCTGCCCCGCTGGAGCGGTAAGTGTCGATCTTGAGATCATCGTCGCTGATCTCGATATCAATATCTTCTTCGATATCCGGGATCACATCGCAGGATGCAAAAGACGTCTGTCTCTTGCCTGCCGCATTGAACGGAGAGATGCGCACGAGACGGTGGACGCCTTTTTCCGAGCGCAGATACCCGTATGCGTTCTCGCCTTTTACCTCAAAGGTAACGCCCTTGACTCCGGCCACATCTCCTTCGAGAAAGTCAAGTTCTTCTACGTCATAGCCTTTTTTCTCCGCCCATCTCGTATACATGCGGTACAGCATGCCGGCCCAGTCGCACGACTCCGTCCCGCCTGCTCCCGCATGGAGCGTTACGATGGCATTGTCCCTGTCATAGGGCCCGGTCAGCAGAGTGCTGATCCGAAGTTCCTCGAACGTCCCCTCGAATGTCTTCAGCTCTTCTTCGATCTCCTGCGCCGTATCCTCATCCGGTTCCTCCTCTCCCATCTCGATGAGGAGCTTCATATCCTCATAGTCTGAGACAAGATTTTCGATCTGTTTGACAGAGTCCTGAAGACTTTTCAGTTCTTTCATAACCTGCTGAGAGCTGTCGGGATCATCCCAGAATCCCGGCTCCTCCAGCCTTTTCTGCAGTTCTTCCACTCTGAGTTTCTTTGACGCTAAGTCAAAGTGAATCCCTCAGATCTTTCAGCGGTTCTTCATATGCAGTCAGTCTTGACTTTAATTCATCGAATAAAACCACCTTATTCACCTCTTTCTTTTTCTTATAATTGATCGCAGCCTACGCACTGCCAAGCTGCTTTCGGCCGCAGCACTGTTTATATTTCTTACCGCTTCCGCACGGACACGGATCGTTTGGATAGACCTTCTTCTCCGCCCGCTTCTTTGGAGCGCGGGCGGAAGTGTCGTCCTTGTTCGTCCCTGTAACTTTGGCCACTTCTTCCCGCTCGACTTTCTGCTCCACACGGATGTTGAACAGTGTGCGGATCGTCGTCTCAGCGATCATGTTCGTCATCTCGCCGAACATATTGTAACCTGTCATCTTATACTCCACGAGCGGATCTCTCTGCCCGTAAGCCTGCAGTCCGATCCCCTGCCGGAGCTGATCCATATCGTCGATATGGTCCATCCATCTGGCGTCGATGACTTTTAAGAGCACGACACGCTCGATCTCGCGGATCTGCTCCGCCTCCGGAAACTCCGCCTCTTTTGCCTCGTACGCCTTGACCGCGCGCTCCTTTAAGAGATGCTTGAGTTCTTTCTGGCGCATATCCTGGCACTCTTTCGTCCCCGGAAGTTCCATCTGGGGGATCACATTGTGGAGGTTCACGTCAAGTCCTTTGATGTCCCAGTCCTCCGCATCCGCCTCAGGAGACGCGAAACGGTCTGTGATGTTCTCCACGTACTCGGTTATCATATTGTAGATCGTGTCTCTCATGCTCTCGCCGTCGAGCACGCGCCGCCTCTCGCCGTAGATGATCTCTCTCTGCTCGTTCATGACCTGATCGTACTCAAGCAGATTCTTTCGGATACCGAAGTTGTTGATCTCCAGTTTCTTTTGTGCGCTCTCGATGGCGTTGGAAAGCATCTTGTGCTCGATCTGCTCGCCCTCCCGGACGCCCAGCGCGTTGAACACGCCCATGAGTCGGTCGGATCCGAACAGACGCAGCAGATCGTCTTCCAGAGAGATATAGAAGCGGGATTCTCCCGGATCGCCCTGACGTCCGCTCCGCCCGCGGAGCTGATTGTCGATACGTCTCGACTCGTGGCGCTCTGTGCCGATGATTTTAAGTCCGCCTGCGGCTCTCGCATCGTCGTCCAGCTTGATATCCGTACCGCGCCCCGCCATGTTGGTGGCGATCGTCACTGCTCCATGGACGCCCGCGTCCGCCACGATCTCGGCTTCCTGCTCATGATACTTTGCATTCAGCACATTGTGTCTGATGCCCTCTTTTTTGAGCATGCCGCTTAAGAGTTCGGACACCTCGATGGTGATCGTTCCGACGAGCACCGGCTGCCCTTTGTCGTGCGCTCTTTTGACTTCCTCGACGACGGCCTTGTATTTCTCTTTCTTTGTCTTATACACCGCGTCTTCTAAATCCACTCTCTGTACCGGTACATTAGTGGGGATCTCGATGACGTCCATTCCGTAGATGTCCCGGAACTCTTTCTCCTCGGTAAGAGCCGTACCCGTCATACCGCTCTTTTTCTCGAACTTGTTGAACAGATTCTGAAAAGTGATCGTAGCCAGCGTCTTACTCTCCCGGCGTACTTTCACATGCTCCTTGGCCTCGATCGCCTGGTGGAGCCCGTCGGAGTAGCGGCGCCCCGGCATGATACGTCCGGTGAACTCGTCAACGATCATGACTTCCCCGTCCTGTGTCACCACGTAGTCCTGATCCCTGAACATGAGGCTGTGGGCCCTGAGCGCCAGGATAATGTTGTGCTGGATCTCCAGATTCTCAGGATCCGCCAGGTTCTCTATATGGAAGAACTTTTCGACTTTTTTGATGCCGTCTTCTGTCAGATTAACTGTCTTTTCTTTCTCATTGACGATAAAGTCTCCTGTCTCCTCGATCTCTTCTCCCATGATGGCGTTGATCTTGGAAAACTCTCCGCTTGCCTCGCCCCGCTCGAGCTGCCGCGCCAGGATATCGCAGGCCTCATACAGCCTGGTGGACTTCCCGCTCTGTCCGGAGATGATGAGCGGAGTCCTTGCCTCATCGATGAGAACAGAGTCGACCTCGTCAATAATAGCAAAATGCAGTCCTCTCTGAACGAGTTGTTCCTTATATATGACCATATTGTCGCGAAGATAGTCAAATCCGAGTTCGTTGTTCGTCACATACGTAATATCACAGCCGTATGCCGCGCGGCGTTCTTTATTGTCCATACCGTTTAAGACTACCCCGACTGTCAGCCCGAGGAACTCGTGGACTTTCCCCATCCACTCGGCGTCACGCTTCGCCAGATAATCGTTGACTGTGACGATGTTGACGCCTTTCCCCTCAAGCGCGTTCAGATAGGCCGGGAGGGTGGAAACAAGCGTCTTTCCCTCTCCGGTCTTCATCTCGGCAATGCGTCCCTGGTGCAGGATGATGCCGCCGATGAGCTGCACTCTGTAGTGGCGCATCCCGAGAGAACGCGACGCCGCCTCTCTTACAGCCGCGTATGCTTCGGGAAGAATATCGTCCAGCGTCTCCCCCTCGCCAAGACGCTCTTTGAACTCTCTTGTCTTTTCCCTGAGTTCTTCGTCAGAGAGTGCTTTCATCTCGGGCTCCAGAGCTTCGATCCTGTCGACAATCGGATAGATGCGTTTCAGTTCATTCTCACTGTGGGTGCCGAAAATCTTCTCTATTATACCCATATCACACAATTAACTCCTTTAAATGATATGACACCGGCGCATTGCCCGATGCACTTACGTTTTCCATTTTAGCACTAACTTATGGCTAATTCAACATTTTCTTCACTGTCTCATATGGGACGTCTCCGCCGAAAAGATCCAGGGCGCTCCCGATTGTAAAATCCACGCCTCCTTTGCTCAGTTTTCGGAATTTTTCGATATCCGCCAGCGAGCTGATCCCTCCCGCATATGTGACAGGGATCCCTTTCCATTTCCCGAGCATATGTACCAGTTCTTCCTCCATACCGGAACGTTTTCCCTCGACGTCCACTCCGTGGATCAGAAATTCATCACAGTATGCCGCCAGAGTATCCAGCGTCTCTTCTGTCAGTTCCATATCCGTATACTTCTGCCACCGGTCTGTCACCACATAGTATCTGCCGCCGCGCCGTCTGCAGCTTAAATCCAGCACGATGTGTTCCCGCCCCACCGAGGAGACCAGTCTGTCAAGATTTTCTTTTCTGAACGTCCCGTCACAAAAGACATAGGATGTGACGATTACATGGCCCGCGCCTGCCTCCAGATATCCCGCCGCATTTTCCGCCGTCACCCCTCCGCCTATCTGCATTCCCCCGGGATACGCTTGCAGCGCGCCAAGGGCCTGTCGCTTTGTCTCTTCATAGAAAGGCGAGCCGCTGTGGTTGAGCAGGATAATGTGGCCTCCTTTCAGGCCGTCCCTTTTATACAGCCCGGCATAGTAGTCCGCTCCCTTCCCTGCTGCAAAGTTCGTCTGCGCGCTGTCATTCTCATCTCTTAAGCTGCCACCCACGATCTGCTTTACTTTCCCGTTATGTATATCGATGCATGGTCTGAATCTCATGTCCCGCTCTCCTGTCTTATCGTCACAACTGCCGCAGCAGAGGAGATAATCCCGCGCTGCGGCAGTCGTCTTTATTCTGTTTCTGTCACTGGCGTGTGTCTTTGTCTGTCGCACTGTTGTCCGTGCCGCCGTCGTCTGTCATCTCGTCAGCAGCTTTGTCTATCCCGTCGGTCACATCGTCTGTAACTTCATCCACGCCGTCGGTCACATCATGTACAGCGTCGTCAAGGATGCCGTCTCCTTCTGTCGCGTCATTCATCGTACGGTCGTCTGTATTCGATGAGGCGCCGTTGTCATCTGACGACGATGCACCGTCGTTTCTGTCATTCCCGTTGTTGTCAGTCGTTGACTGGTCTGCCCCGTTGTCTGCGTTATCCTGGTTTCCGCATGCCGTTGCACCGAGAAGGATGAACATGCATGTCGCAAGCAGAAAGAATTGTTTCATTTTTTTCATAAGATCGTCTCCCTTTCCATAAATGTTATCGTACCTCTACTATTTGCAGATTTTCGCTATTTATGCATCAGGAGTCCGATTTTTGATCATTTTACTTTTTTTCTGAGTTTTTCCAGTGCCCGGGCCTCTATCTGCCTGACCCTCTCTCTTGTCACTCCCATCTTCGCTCCGATCTCTTCCAGGGTGTGCGATCTTCCGTCTTCAAGCCCGTACCTCATACGGATGACTTCTCTTTCCCTGTCTCCGAGCTGCTCTAAAAGCTCGTGGACTTCTTCTTTTGCCACGAGCTGTTCCACGGCTTCCTCCGGCGTCGGCTCCGACTTGTCTTCCACCATGTCGCCGAGGTTGTTCTCACCGTCGTCTCCGACCGGAGTTTCAAGCGATATGGGACTCTGCAGATAATTTATGATATTTTTTACATCTTCCTCTGATCTGTCGTCCAGTTTCTCCGCAATCTCCGCCGCTGTCGCGTCACGCCCGAGCTGCTGCTGGAGTTCTCCGGCCGTTTTCTGGACGCGCTTCATGTTTTCCGCCACGTGCACGGGGACGCGGATCTCACGGGACTGCTGGTCGATCGCGCGCTGCATGGCCTCTTTGATCCACCACGCCGCATAAGTCGAGAAGCGGTTCTCTTTTGTGTAGTCGTATTTCTCTGCCGCACGCATCAGCCCCATATTTCCCTCCTGGATCAGATCCATAAGAGGCATTCCTCTCCCCGTATAATGTTTCGCCAGCGACACGACAAGTCTTAAGTTCCCCTCGGAGAGCCTTTTTCTTGCGGCGGCATCTCCTTCTGCGCTCCTCTTTCCCAGCTCCTTTTCTTCCTCTTCACTTAAGAGAGGGATCTGTCCGATCTCATTGAGGTAGATCTGCAGCGGCCCAGACATTTCTTCTGTTGATCTCTGCTGTTCTTTCTTCACTGTCCCCTCCTTACAGTCCTACAACGTCTCCCATGTCGTACATACCCGCTGCCTTTCCCGCAAGGAATTTCCCCGCCTCGACGGCGCCTTTGGCGAATACGCTTCTGGAATATGCCCTGTGGCTGAACTCGATCACCTCATCCGTTCCC
The DNA here is from genome assembly GCA_944375765.1 of uncultured Mediterraneibacter sp. Taxonomy (GTDB): domain Bacteria; phylum Bacillota; class Clostridia; order Lachnospirales; family Lachnospiraceae; genus Mediterraneibacter. The sequence continues at coordinate 18,503 of CALWAR010000034.1, forward strand.
GCAAATATCACATCGTGGTCTCCCACGATCGTCCCTCCGCGGACAGCCGAGATGCCGATCTCTTTTTTCTCTCTCTTCTGACGCGCCTGGCTCCTGTCATATACATAATGATACTCTCCGTCCAGAGCGTCGTTGACTGAGTCTGCAAGCGCGATCGCCGTACCGCTCGGCGCGTCCAGCTTCTGGTTATGATGGCGCTCTGTGATCTCGATGTCATATCCCGCCGGAGCGAGCACCTTTGCCGCGTCTTTCAGAAGTTTTAAGAGAAGGTTGATCCCCAGAGACATGTTGGCTGATTTCAGGATGGCTATCTCCTTTGACGCCTCCTCCACTTTCTTTAACTGTTCCTCCGTAAGCCCTGTCGTGCAGAGGACGACCGGAAGTTTTTTCTCCACACAGTATTCCAGGAGGCTGTCGATGGCCTTTGCGGTCGAAAAGTCGAGGACTACGTCCACGTCCACGTCACATTTACCGATCTGATCAAAGACAGGGTATTCATTCGGAACTTCTGTATACATGTCCACACCGGCCGCAATCGCCGCGTTCTCCTCCCCTTTTACAATCTCTGTGATCATTCTTCCCATTTTCCCGTTGCATCCGTGCATCATAAACTTTATCATTGCTTTCGTCCTCCTCGTTTTGCTCATATGCCAAAGTTCAGCTCCCTGGATCCGGCGGTCCGGGCTGCTCTCACATATAAAAAGGATATCATATGTGAGACTTAATCTCAATATATGATATCCTTTTAACAATGAATCTTGTAACAGTCCATCCATCAGGGTTGAACTGTCACTCAATCTTCCATACATTCCAGTTTACTCACAGAGACTTCATAGGCAGTCCTCGTCTCAGTTTCCGTCTCAGAGAGCTTCTTTACATATTCCCGGCTCTGGATGCGCCCCAGTATCCTCACATGTTCTCCCACTTCAAATCCCGATGCGTATCTGGCATTCCTTCCCCAGCAGATACACGGGATATAGTCCGACTTTCCATAAGGGCGGTTGACCGCCAGCAGGAGGTCTGCAATCTCTCTTCCCAGCGGCGTTTTGCGGTATACCGGACGTTTGCACATGTAGCCTTCCAGCAGGATATGATTGGTCCTCGCTCCGTCGGGCTCCTCATCCACAAACTCAATCTCCCTTGCAAAGACCGAGAGCACAAGCCTGTTTTTCTGCTCCTCATGCCGGTTGTAGGATCTGAACTGCCCCGTCACCATGATGCAGCGGTTCCTGTAGTCCTCCGTCACATCGATCAGCCGCTCCGATACCATGACCGGAATTCTGTCATTTGAACTGCTCAGCCTCCTGACAAGGATATCCACCATATAAAATCCCTCTCCGAACACCTCGTGGCTGTATGTAAACTCTGACACCACGGTTCCTATGACTGTTACCTGATTGTTCTCAATGATCTTATCTGACATAATCTGTAGTTCTCCCTTCCTCTTCCTGGTATTTTTGAGTCACTACTAAATGTATGAGCTTTCTCCCTGATTTAGAACTGATCTTCAACGGAAATCATTCGACGTTCCTTTCGACTTTCCGGATACATTCATGCATGTAACAGTTTAGCGCGCGCCATTCCCAAAGACGCGCTCACGCGCTTACCGCGGCTTCGCCGCTTCTTTGCTATATTCCGGCGCTCACCTCATCAGGGAGGGCAGGATCAGACTCTTATGCAAGCATAAATCTGCCCCTGCCCTCCCTGATGGCTAAACTGTTACTTGTAAAATACAGATTTTGTGATAGAATAAGGAAGTTACAGTTATGGAAAGATATATAATGTTATATAAGGAAAGAGTGCGGTTATTATGAAGACAAAACGTGAAGATGTAAGAAATATCGCGATCATCGCTCATGTCGACCACGGCAAGACAACACTTGTCGACGGGCTTTTAAAACAAAGCGGCGTGTTCCGCGAAAACCAGGAAGTGGCGGAGCGCGTCATGGATTCCAACGATATCGAGCGGGAGAGAGGCATCACCATCCTGTCTAAAAATACTGCCGTCCATTATAACGGCGTGAAGATCAATATCATCGACACCCCCGGCCACGCGGATTTCGGCGGCGAGGTGGAGCGTGTCCTAAAGATGGTAAACGGCGTTATCCTCGTGGTGGATGCTTTTGAGGGAGCGATGCCCCAGACAAAGTTTGTCCTCCGAAAGGCGCTGGATCTGGATCTCCCGGTCATCGTGTGCATCAATAAGATCGACCGCCCGGAGGCGCGTCCCGAAGAGGTGATAGACGAAGTCCTGGAACTGTTCATAGATCTGGACGCCTCCGACGAACAACTGGAATGTCCGTTTGTATACGCCTCGGCCAAGGCGGGCGTTGCCGTCCTGGATCTCACAGATGAGGAGAGAGACATGAAGCCTCTCTTCGAGACGATCCTCGACTACATCCCGGCTCCCGAAGGAGATCCGGACGCCCCGACGCAGGCGCTCATCAGTACGATCGACTACAATGAATACGTGGGCCGCATCGGTATCGGAAAAGTAGACAACGGAACCATCGCAGTCAACCAGGAAATGGTGCTTGTCAACCATCACGATCCTGACAGGCAGGACAAGGTAAAGATCAGCCGCCTCTACGAGTTTGACGGCCTGGAGAGAGTGGAAGTAAAAGAAGCGACTGTGGGATCCATCGTGGCGATATCCGGCATCTCCCATATTTCCATCGGAGACACTCTCTGCTCCCCTGAAGATCCGGAACCCATCCCGTTCCAGAAGATCTCAGAGCCGACCATCGCCATGCAGTTTATCGTAAACGACAGTCCCTTTGCAGGGCAGGAAGGAAAATATGTAACTTCCCGACATCTGCGCGACCGGCTCTTCCGCGAGCTCAATACGGACGTCAGCCTGCGCGTAGAGGAGATGGAAAATACGGACAGCTTTAAAGTATCCGGCCGCGGGGAGCTCCATCTCTCCGTCCTCATCGAGAATATGCGCAGAGAGGGGTATGAATTCGCCGTCAGCAAGGCGGAAGTCTTATACAGGACGGATGAAAACGGGAAAAAGCTGGAACCTGTGGAAACGGCATACATCGATGTTCCGGACGAGTTCACCGGCGTCGTGATCGAGAAGCTCGGACAGAGAAAAGGCGAACTCCGGAACATGGGGGCCACAGGCAGCGGCTACACCCGGCTGGAATTCTCCATCCCGTCCAGGGGACTCATCGGCTACCGCGGGGAATTCCTAACCGACACAAAGGGAAACGGGATCCTCAATACAAGCTTTGACGGGTACGCGCCGTACAAGGGCGATATCCAGTACCGCAAACAGGGCTCTCTCATCGCTTTTGAGACAGGGGAATCCGTCACTTACGGATTGTATAGCGCACAGGAGCGTGGTATACTGTTCACAGGCCCCGGCGAGAAAGTATATGCCGGTATGGTTATCGGCCAGAACGGAAAAGCCGAAGATATCGAGCTCAATGTCTGCAAGACAAAGCATCTGACTAACACACGTTCCTCCGGCGCCGACGAAGCGCTCCGGCTCACGCCGCCGCGGATCTTAAGTCTGGAACAGGCGCTTGACTTCATTGATACAGACGAACTGCTCGAAGTAACACCGAAATCTCTGCGCATCCGAAAGAAGATCCTGGACTCCAGGATGCGCAAAAGAGCAAGTATGAAATAAGAAAAGCGAGGAGACACCTATGGAGAAATATGCCCGACTTTTTTTGAAACACCTGACAAAAATCATGGAATTTATTATCGCCGCTCTTCTGGCCTGCAGCATTATCATCATGATCGCCCAGCTCGTTCTCTCCATAGACGCCCTCCCTGATCTGAATACTTATCCGAACTATGACGATCTGCTCGGAACCTGCTTTAATCTGATCATCGGCGTTGAGCTGATCCGGATGCTTTATCTTCATACTCCGATCACGGTATTTGAAGTGCTGCTGTTCGCCATTGCGCGTCAGGTCATCATCGACCATTCCTCACCGTTTAACAGCCTGATCGGTGTCGTAGCCATCGCCATACTGTTCGCCACAAGGAAATTTTTGTTTGCAGCTTTCGACGAGACGGAGAAGACCGTCTTTAGCGCGTCGCAGAAAGTGTATCAGATCAACCGGCTGTTCCGCCTGGAGATTCCTTACAATGACAAAGACGACACCCTTCTGGATGTCCTTCTCCGGAAAATGGGAGAAGATGATGTGGAACCCAGCGCCGGATCATGTGTGTACTTCACAGATTTCGGACTGCGGATCGCCAGGATAAAGGATGGAAAAATAACACGTATTGAAGTGATTCGTTCTATACATTAGCGTTATTCCATGCTATAATATTTCCATAATACATACACATATTTGACACATGTTTATGTAGAATATGGACAAAAAGGAGTTGAATAGTATGAATTTTATCATCAGTGGAAAAAACATTGAAGTAACACAAGGACTTAAAGACGCGATTGAGCAGAAACTGGGAAAGCTAGAGAGGTACTTCACTCCTGAAACAGAAATCAGCGTAACCTTAAGCGTAGAGAAAGAACGCCAGAAGATCGAGGTGACGATCCCGGTCAAAGGAAACATCATCCGTTCAGAGCAGACAAGCAACGACATGTATGTATCCATCGATCTCGTTGAGGAGATCATCGAGCGCCAGCTCCGCAAGTATAAAAACAAACTGGTCGCAAAGCATCAGGGGCATCTGACTTCGGCTGTACCGTCCGGGAGTATACGGAAAGAGTTTATGGATTCCGAGGAGGAATCCACAGAAAACGACGAGATCCGGATCGTGCGCACAAAGAGGTTCGGCATCAAGCCGATGTACCCGGAAGACGCATGCATCCAGATGGAACTGCTGGGGCACAGCTTCTTCGTGTTCTCCAACGCAGAGACAGAGGAGGTCAACGTAGTATACAAAAGGAAAGACGGCTCTTTCGGACTGATAGAGCCTGAGTTCTCATAAGAGTACGACAGCAGACAGGACGGCCGCGTTATCCGGGCCGTCCTGTTTTCATGTCTCTTCTTTCCCTGTCCCCTCTTTCTTTGTGAGCCAGCACTCTCCCTTTTCTTCCAGGACAGCCTGTCCGTTCGTCCCCTCCCGGATCTCCTTTTGCAGGATAGGCAGAGTATCTCCGGGCACGATGACGGTCATCTCCACCTTATCCGAGTACACGGTGTCTTCTGTACAGATGCCGTGGCCGGCTGCCAGATACTGTATCTTTCCAAGGCTGGTATAGTCTGTCGTGATGCTCAGCCTCATCCCGCGGGTCCTCGTGATCAGATCTGTGCGGGCCAGACCTTCCGTCACAGCCGCTGTGTAGGCCCGGACAAGCCCTCCTGTGCCCAGGAGCGTTCCGCCGAAGTATCTCGTCACCACGGCCAGAACGTCCGTAAGACCTCTGCCTCTGAGCACTTCCAGGATCGGCTTCCCCGCGGTGCCTGACGGCTCCCCGTCGTCACTCATCCTCTCGCACGGAGGATTTCCTCTGATCCTGTAAGCCCAGCAGTGATGTCTCGCATCCCAGTATTCTTTCCTGACTCTCTCCAGGATGAGGGCCGCCTCCTCTTCTGTCTCCACAGGAAATATCTCTGCAATAAAGCGGGATTTCTTTTCAACGATCTCACCTCTCCCCTCGCCGTACGCTGTGCGGTAGCTGTCAATCACTGTTATCTCCTCCTGTCATTTTGCCGGGCGTTTTTGTCCGTGCAGTCCGGTGCGTTCTGCCCTGCGCTGGTCTTACTATATCAAATACGCCGCCTGTACACAAGAAAAAAGCCGGAAATATCGTTTTAAAAGAATTTATGTAGAAAATATGAAGATTTTATTTTTTTCTTTATTTAGAACACTATATTTGATATAATCATAGGAGTTGAAAAGGAGGATGTTATTCGTGAATTACGGAAAAAGGAATCTTTCCCGGAGAAAGAAAAATATATCTTCTAAAAAAAGGATGAAGCAGAAACGCGTGGGAGTGCGTTTTTTCAAAGCGCTTATCATATGCGTACTCCTGCTGGCAGTGATCTGCGTTGCCGGCGCCGGGATCTTTGCAAAAAAGATCATCGACAATGCGCCCGCAGTATCCGCAGACGATATCCTTCCGAAAGGGTACACGACCAATATCGTAGATCAGAACGGTACTGTGATCGAAACGCTGAAAGATTCAGATTCCAACCGCGTGTACAAGACGTACGAGGAGATCACAGCCAATTCGGAATTTCTCCCCCACGCGTTCGTCGCTATAGAGGACGAGCGTTTCTATGAGCACAACGGGGTGGACCTGCAGGGTATCATAAGAGCCGCCTTTATCGGCATCTCCAATGGTTTTGACTTTTCGGAGGGCGCCAGTACTCTGACACAGCAGCTCATAAAGAACAATGTGTTCCCCGATTTTGTCAATGAGCAGACATTCTTTGACCGGCTGGAGAGGAAGCTCCAGGAGCAGTATCTGGCCCTTGAGTTCGAGAAAGAAATGAACAAAGAAGAGATCCTCGAAGCCTACATGAATACGATCAACTTAGGGCAGGGATGTCTCGGAGTACAGACGGCTGCCACCCGTTATTTCAACAAGGACGCCGCTGATCTGACTCTGTCGGAATGTGCCGTCATCGCAGCGATCACGCAGAATCCTACCGACCATGATCCTGTAATTCATCCAGATAACAACAAGAGCAGACGGGATATCGTGCTGGGGAATATGCTGGATCAGGGGTATATCAATCAGGCGCAGTACGACGAGGCAATAAACGATCCTGTGTACGACCGGATCCTCCAGACGGCGACAGTCACCGAGGACACAACTCCCTACTCTTATTTTACAGACGCTCTGATCGAAGACGTCATCCGGGATCTCATGAGCCAGAAAGGATATTCCGAGACTCAGGCGTACAATCTTCTGTACAGCGGCGGTCTTACGATCACCTCCACACAGGATCTGGACATCCAGAAGATCTGCGACGAGGAAGTCGCAGACGAGTCCTACTATCCTGTGACAGAATATGGTCTGGAATATGCCCTGACAGTACACAGAGCCGATGGTTCTGTGGAAAATTACAGCAAAGAGAATCTGGCCCAGTATATCCGGGAGACACAAAACGACAGTAATCCTCTCGTATTCTCCTCCCGTGATGAAGCGGAAGAAGCAATCGCCTCATATAAGTCTTCTCTGAATATCGATACTGAAAGCGGCGATATCGTGGACGAGAATTACGACATCACTCTGCAGCCCCAGGTATCTTTCGTCGTCATGGACCAGTACACCGGACAGGTCAAGGCCATCGTGGGCGGCAGGGGCGAAAAGAGCGGCAACCTTACTCTGAACCGCGCGACCGACTCAAAACAGCAGCCCGGTTCCTGTTTCAAGATACTCTCGACCTATGCGCCGGGACTGAACGAGGGCGATATCACACTCGCCTCCACAGTCGTGGATGAGCCTTACAAATACCAGAGCGGACAGGAAGTGCGCAATGCGAACGGAAGATATATCGGTTCCACCACCGTCCGCAACGCGATCACTCAGTCCATAAATACGTGCGCAGTCAGCACTCTTACAGAAACTGTGGGCATTGGAACAGGCTATGAATATGTGAACAATTTTGGGTTTACAACGCTGACAGCGGAGGATGAGACTCAGGCGCTGGCTCTTGGCGGCATTACAGACGGTGTATACAATATCGAACTGACAGCCGCATTTGCCTCCATCGCAAACAACGGCACATATTCAGAGCCGGTTCTCTACACACAGATACTCGACCATGACGGTAACGTGCTGATCGATAATACGTCGCCTGATACTCACGAAGTCATAAAGGACTCCACTGCTTACCTGCTCACAAGTGCGATGGAGGACGTTGTGTCAGGCGGTACGGGAGGCGGAACAAAAGTCAGCAACATGGCGACCGCCGGAAAGACCGGTTCCACCGATGATTATGAAGACCGCTGGTTCTGCGGCTTTACACCGTATTACACGGCTGCTATCTGGGGCGGATACGATGCAAACAAGCCTATGGGAAACCTGGGTTCATGGCATCTGTACATCTGGAATGGGATCATGGAGCGCATCCATACAGATCTTGAAGGCAGAGACTTTGAGCGGCCGTCGAGCGTCGTCCAGAAAACGATCTGTACAAGGACCGGACTGCTCGCGACGAGCAGTTGTCCGTCAAGAACCGACTATTTTGATCAGGACTTCCTGCCCGCGGAGACATGTTCGGGACACAGGACCAGCACTCCGCGCAGAAATCCTCAGTCCGACGATGAAACGGACGATGAAAATGCGGATAACCAACAGAATGAGAACAATGAAAATAACAACAACAATGCATCCAACGGGAATAACGCCGGTAATGGAAACACTAATGCAGGAGGCGGTACTACTACTCCCGGCGGCGGCACAGGAGGCGGTACTACCAATCCCGGCGGCAGCACAGGCGGCGGTACCACTAATCCCGGCGGCGGCACAGGCGGCGGTACTACCAATCCCGGCGGCGGCACAGGCGGCGGTACCACTAATCCCGGCGGCGGTACTACCAATCCCGGCGGCGGTACTACCAATCCCGGCGGCGGTACAGAAGGCGGTACGGGTACCGGGGAACAGCCTGCCGGATGACAGGATGCGACTTCCTTAAGATATCCTAAAGGGCGCCAGGTCTGCAATACGACCTGGCGCCCTCTTTTAAGTAAGAATCAGTAAGAGAAAAAGAAATCTCTGTATGGAACAGAGGCGGGCAATCGGCATCAGCCGACATCCCGCCTCTGTTCCATGCAATACTTATTATCACCTGCCGTCCAGTATGAGCTTTGCAGATCCGCAGATCCCCGCATCGTTCCCAAGTGTGGCGAGGACGAACTTTACGTTCTTGTCCGCAAAGAATGCGCGCTCCATATAGGGCTCTCTTATATACGGTATAAGCACTTCACCTGCTTTTGAAACTCCGCCTCCGATAACAAATACTGCCGGATCGGCCACTGCCGCCAGATTGGCAAGACCGTATCCGAGATATCTCCCGAACACTTCCGCGATCTCCTTTGCCACCTCGTCCCCCGCTTTTACGGCATCGAACACATCTTTTGCAGTGACGTCCTCCTTGTTAAGGATTGTAGGCCGCATATCCTGTCCGAGCTTCTGCTTTGCCAGACGGACGATCCCTGTGGCTGAAGCATACTGTTCCAGGCATCCTCTGTTGCCGCAGCCGCAGCGGTCTGTCTCCTCGTAGTTCACACAGAGATGTCCGATCTCACCTCCGGCTCCGTTCTCACCGACGAGCATCCTGCCGTCTATGATGACGCCTCCGCCGACTCCTGTTCCGAGCGTCACCATAATCATGTTCTTTTCCCCGGCTCCTCCGCCTTTCCACATCTCTCCGAGGGCGGCGACGTTTGCGTCGTTCCCGATGGCCGCTTTCAGTCCGGTCAGCTCTTCGAGTTCTTTCTTCACTTCTTTGTAGGTCCATCCGAGATTAGCGCTGCCGTTCACCACGCCCTCGGATGTCACGGGAGCGGGCACGCCCACGCCGATGCCCGCGATATCGCCCCTGTCAAGCGTATGTTCCTCTATCTTCTTTGCGACAGAGGCCGCTATATTCGGGAGGATGGCTTTCCCCTCCTCGGAAGTGTCAGTCGCGATCTCCCACTTGTCCAGGATCGTCCCGTTCTCCTCAAAAAGTCCCATTTTTACCGTTGTTCCGCCGATATCGACGCCAAAGCAATATTTCATAACCGCTCACTCCTTTATATTACTGCTCATTGTTTATCTTTGCTTTTTTGCGATGTTCTCCTGCACTCTCTTATAGAGCTCCTGAGCCGCGTTGTACCCCATCTGTTTCTGCCTGTGGTTGACTGCCGCAGACTCCACGATAATCGCCAGATTTCTTCCGGGGCGGATTGGGATGCGGTAGCAGACGACTTTATTTCCGAGAAATTCTGTGTACTGTTCCTCCAGTCCAAGCCGGTCGTACTCTTTGTCTCTGCTCCAGTCCTCCAGAGTGATGACCAGATCGATGTTCTGGGTCTCCCTGACGCTCTGAACACCGAACATGGATCTTACGTCCACGATGCCAATGCCTCTCAGCTCGATAAAATGCTTTGTGATGTTCGGCGCCGAACCGACCAGCGTCTCATCGCTTACCTTCCGTATCTCGACTACATCGTCCGTCACCAGACGGTGTCCTCTCTTGATCAGCTCGAGCGCAGCCTCGCTTTTACCGATCCCGCTCTCTCCCATGATCAGTACGCCTACTCCGTAGACATCCACGAGCACGCCGTGGATAGAGATGCACGGAGCCAGCCTTACGTTCATCCATCTTATGATCTCCGCCATAAAGTCGGATGTCTGCTTCGCCGTGTTAAATACGGGAACGCCATATTTGACTGCTTTTTTCAGGAAAGCGTCCTCCGGCACGATATCCCGGCAGAACACGATGCACGGGAGCGGATGCTGGAGCAGCGTGTCATACGTCTTCTCCCTCTCTTCTTCATGTAGCGTCTGTACATACCGGTATTCCACGTTTCCGATGATCTGCACTCTGTTGGAGTCAAACCGGTCGTAGAATCCGGCGAGCTGCAGCGCAGGCCGGTTGACGTCCGGCACGTCCACCTCTTTGTCGACCATGTCAACTTCAGGTGTGAGATTCTTCATGTTCATCTTCTCCACGATCTCACTCAGTTTTATTCCTTGTCCCATAAGATTTTTCCTCGCTTTCTCCTGTTCTCTTTATCATAACACTAGTGGAAGAACTTGTACACAGATTCTGCCGCTTTTTCATTCATCGACGGGATATCTGCAAGTTCTTCCACAGAGGCTTTTTTTATATCCTCCAGACTCAGATAACGCCTCATCAGCGCTTTCCTGCGCGCAGGTCCGATCCCGTCGATATCGTCCAGAATGGAATGTACCTGTCCTTTTCCCCTCAGTTGTCTGTGGTATTCTATGGCAAATCTGTGCGCCTCATCCTGTATCCTCGTGATCAGCCGGAACGCCTCCGAGGATTTGTCGACCGGGATCTCCACATTATGGTAATAAAGCCCGCGGGTGCGGTGATGATCGTCTTTTACCATGCCGCATACCGGGATCTCAAGATGAAGTTCATCGAGCACCTGCAAAGCGACGTTGACCTGCCCTTTCCCGCCGTCCATCAGGATCAGATCCGGAAACGCGTCGAACTTTCCGAGCTTTTTGTTCTCTTCCCTCTCCCTGATCCCGTGTGTGAACCGGCGCGTCAGGACTTCACGCATACTGCCGTAATCATCGGCGCCTTTGATCCCTCTGATCTTAAACTTGCGATAGTCGTTCCGTTTTGGGCGTCCTCTCTCATAGACGACCATGGAGCCGACCGACTCGAATCCATTCGTGTTGGAGATATCATAAGCCTCCATGCGCGAGATACTTTCCATGCCGAGCAGAGCAGCGATCTCTTTAACCGCGCCGATCGTCCTGCCCTCTTCCCGCTTCAGCCGTTCTTTGTCTTTGCTCAGGACCATTCCTGCGTTCTCTCTGGCCAGTTCTACCAGTTTCTCTTTCGTTCCCTTTTTCGGTATTTTGATCGACACTTTCTGTCCCCTCTTTGAGGCAAGCCACTCCTCCAGCACCTCTCTGTCCTCCACTTCTGTCTGGAGCATCAGTTCTCCAGGGATATACGGCGTCCCGGCATAATACTGAAGGATAAAGCTGTTGAGGATCTCCTGATCGCTCTCTCCCTTTAAGATACGCAGATAAAAATGATCCCGGCCAATGAGCCGTCCCCCGCGGATGAAAAACACCTGGACGACAGCGTCTTCCTCCTCCGACGCCACTGCCAGCACATCTCTGTCCTCGCCGCTTGAATCCGTGATCTTCTGTTTCTGCGCCACTTTCCTCACACTGCCGAGCAGCTCACGGTACTCGATCGCCCTCTCGAATTCCAGCGCCTCGGAGGCTGCGTTCATCTTATCCTCAAGTTCCCTGAGGATGACATCGTAGTTCCCGTTCAGGAAATGAATCACTTCAGTTACGGCTTTTCCGTATTCCTCCTGTGAGATATATCCCTGACACGGAGCGTCGCACTGCTTGATATGATAGTTGAGGCAGGGGCGTTCTTTCCCGATATCTCTTGGCAGATTCCTGCTGCAGCTTCTCAAATGATATAGCTTGTGTATCAGCTCGATCGTGTCTCTCACAGCCTGGGAACTGGTGTACGGCCCGAAATATTTTGCTTTGTCTTTGAGCATCCGGCGGGACAGCATCACTCGCGGAAATGCTTCTCCTGTTGTCACTTTGATGAACGGATATGTCTTGTCGTCCATGAGCATCGTATTGTATTTGGGACGATGCTCTTTTATCAGGTTACATTCGAGCACAAGGGCTTCAAGCTCCGAGTCAGTGACGATATATTCAAAACGCCGGATATGCGTCACCATCTGCTCGATCTTGACGCCCTTGTTCCTGCTGTTCTGAAAATACTGACGCACACGGTTTTTCAGACTGACGGCTTTTCCCACATAGATGATATGGTCATTCTCATCGTGCATGATATAGACGCCGGGCCTGCCGGGCAGTTTTTTCAGTTCTTCCTGTATATCAAACATGTGCGCATCTCTCCTCCCCGTCCGGTGCGGACCACATTAACATTTTACTATATCATTTCATTTTCACAATCACAAAAAGATTAGCCGGGGATATCTGCATTGACAGGCTCCCCGGCTGCGGTATGGATCCCCGCTGTACTTCGGTCACTGTTCATTTCCGTCCGGCCTCTCAGACTCCGCCTGCTCTGCCGGCTCCACCGGTTCTGCCGGTCTTTCCGGCTCTGCCGCTCCCGCGGACTCCACCGGCTTCATGGCGATGCGCCCTTCGCGCTCCTCCCGGCTGCCGTCCTCCGATTCTTCCGGCTCCGGTATCCCTTTTACTTCACGGAATATCTTCATGAACTCTTTGCCTGTGATCGTCTCTTTCTCAATGAGGAACGCAGCGATCTTATCAAGCGCCTCCCGGTTCTCCGCCAGAAGTCTCTTCGCCTCTGCATATGCGCCTTTGAGCATCTTCATGACTTCCTCGTCGATCTCGCCGGCTGTAGCGTCTCCGCAGTTCAACACTGCTCTTCCGTCCAGATAACGGTTCTGGATGGACTCAAGCCCCATCAGGCCGAACCGTTCCGACATGCCGTACTGCGTGATCATGGCTCTGGCGGTCTTTGTGGCCTGTTCGATATCATTGGCCGCGCCCGTCGTCACTGTATCAAATACAAGTTCCTCTGCAGCGCGCCCGCCCAGGGCGACAACAATCATCGCTTCCAGCTCTTTCTTCGTATTTAAGAACTTTTCTTCCTCCGGAGTCTGCATCACATATCCGAGAGCGCCCATCGTCCTCGGAACGATGGTGATCTTCTGCACCGGCTCCGTATTTTTCTGGAGTGCGGTCACAAGGGCATGCCCCACCTCGTGGTAGGAGACGATGCGTCTTTCTTCCTTGCTCATGATTCGGTCTTTTTTCTCTTTGCCCACAAGTACGACTTCCACCGCCTCAAAGAGGTCTTTCTGGCTCACCACCTGTCTACCGTGCTTGACCGCATTGATGGCCGCTTCGTTTATCATGTTGGCAAGATCAGAGCCGACTGCTCCCGACGTCGCAAGAGCAATCGCCTCAAGATCGACGCTCTCATCCATGCGCACGTCTTTCGCATGTACTTTCAGTATCTCTACTCTTCCTTTCAGATCCGGTTTATCCACGACGATCCGGCGGTCAAACCGTCCCGGACGCAGGAGCGCCGGATCCAGGATCTCCGGCCGGTTAGTGGCCGCGAGGATCAGAAGACCTTTATTTGTGTCAAATCCGTCCATCTCCGCGAGAAGCTGGTTGAGCGTCTGCTCCCTCTCGTCGTTGCCGCCAAGAGCGGTATCTCGCGTCTTTCCTATAGCATCGATCTCGTCTATGAAGACAATGCACGGAGCCTGCTGCTGCGCCTGCTTAAACAAGTCGCGGACACGCGATGCCCCCACGCCCACGTACATCTCCACAAATGCCGATCCGGAGAGCGAGAAGAACGGAACTCTCGCCTCGCCCGCCACTGCCTTGGCAAGGAGCGTCTTACCGGTTCCCGGAGGTCCCACGAGCAGAGCGCCTTTCGGAAGCTTCGCGCCTATGCCGCTGTATTTCCCAGGATTATGAAGGAAATCTACTACTTCCTGCAGGGATTCTTTCGCCTCATCCTCTCCCGCTACATCATGGAACGTGACGCCGGTCTCTTTCTCCATATACATCTTTGCATTACTCTTTCCTATGCCCATCATACCGCCGCCTTTGGACATCCTGCGCATAAGATAGACAAGCATGGCCGCCATGAGGCCGATCGGAAGAATCACGGTAAGAAACAGTTCAAAGAGCGTCTGTCCCACTGTATCCGCGGGGCGGCTCCCGAATTCTACTCCCGCCTCCTCCAGTTTCTCCACAAGGGCGTAGTCGTTTACATAGCCGGTATAGTAATCCGGCTCTCTCTCAGAGTCTGTCCCTCCTGTGGTCTGAACCTGCTGCTGGAGCTGTCCCCAGACCGAGACGCCTCTGCCGGACTGTATACTCTCCTCGAACTCCTCACTGCGCGCTTCATCGGTCAGTGTGATGTATATCCGGTCGCTGTTCAGCCTCACTTCCTGCACTTTCCCCTCGTCGATGAGAGTAAGGAATCTGTCATAGCTTATCTCTTCCGGGCCGGATCCCCGCATAAGAGAAAATAACCCCATCACCATAAAAGTGACCAGCAGGGTTGTCATGAGGATGATTCCCCAGCCCTGCCGGTTGTGATTCGGATCATTTTTTTTATTATTATTATCCACTTTTGTTCCTCCTGAAATACAAACCGACGCCGCCATGTTTTCGGATACGCCGGTTGGATCATGGCTGTGTCAGTACACTAGTATCATTATAAAGACAGGTTTTGCATAAATCAATAAAAAGATTATGAAAATATTGTAAAAGAGCAAGTTTTTATAGTATACTGAAAACGAAATGTGTCTTTTTTTGTGTCCTTTTATGTTTGATCGCGGACACTGCGCAAAAAGCCACGGCAGAATCACATCACAACAATATTTGCAAGAGGAATGAGAGATGAAAATCGGCTTTGACAATGACAAATACCTGAAGATGCAGTCCGAACACATCCGGGAGCGCATCGGGAAATTTGACAACAAACTGTATCTGGAATTCGGCGGAAAGCTGTTTGACGACTACCACGCTTCACGCGTGCTCCCGGGATTTGCCCCGGACAGCAAGTTAAGACTCTTAAAAGAGCTGAGCGACCAGGCTGAGATCGTCATCGCCATCAGCGCCAAAGATATCGAGAAAAATAAGATCCGGGGGGATCTCGGTATCACTTACGACACGGACGTGCTGCGCCTGGTCGAGACATACCGGGATCAGGGACTCTATGTCGGAAGCGTCACGATCACGCAGTTCTCAGGTCAGGAGAGCGCCCTGCTGTTCAAGAACAGGCTCGAAAACATGGATATCCCTGTGTATCTCCACTATATCATAGCGGGCTACCCGTCCAATATCCCGCTGATCATCAGCGATGACGGATACGGAAAAAATGATTATATCAGGACGACGCGTCCTCTTGTGATCGTGACCGCGCCGGGCCCCGGAAGCGGCAAGATGGCGACCTGTCTCTCTCAGCTCTACCACGAGCACAGACGGGGGATCAACGCAGGATACGCCAAGTTCGAGACATTCCCCGTCTGGAACCTCCCGCTCAGACATCCGGTCAATCTCGCCTACGAGGCCGCGACAGCCGACTTAAATGACGTTAATATGATCGACCCGTTCCACCTGGAAGCCTACGGGGAAACAACCGTCAACTACAACCGCGACGTAGAGATTTTCCCCGTCCTCAACACGATATTCGAGAAGATATACGGAGAGAGCCCTTATAAATCTCCGACAGACATGGGCGTCAACATGGCGGGCAACTGCATCTGCGACGATGAAGCGTGCCGCGAGGCGTCCTGCCAGGAGATCATCCGCCGTTACTACGGGGCGCTGAACGCGCTCGTAAAAGGCGAGTCCTCCGACAGGGAAGCCCAGAAGATCGAACTTCTCATGAACATGGCCGGCATCACCGTCTCAGACCGCAGGGCAGCCGTACAGGCTCTTAAGCGCGCGAAAGAAACAAAAGGACCCGCCGCCGCCCTGGAGCTGGATGACGGCAGGATCGTTACCGGAAAGACGACCAATCTCCTGGGCGCTTCCGCTGCGCTTCTCCTGAACGTGCTCAAAGTCCTCGCCGGTATCGACCACGAGGAGCATATCATCTCCCCGGAGTCCATCGAGCCGATCCAGAAGCTGAAAGTAGATTACTTAAAGAGCCGGAACCCCAGGCTCCATACAGACGAGGTGCTGATCGCCCTCTCGGCAAGCGCGGCCGCCAGCCCGCACGCGAGGCTGGCCCTCTCTCAGCTCCCGAAGCTGGACGGCTGCCAGGCGCATACTTCTGTTATGCTCTCCGACGTGGATATCAAGATCTTTAAGAAACTTGGCGTGCAGCTTACATGCGAAGCGGTATACGAACATATCTTTCTCTCGTGATAAAAAAAGTATTGTATTTTTTGTCTTTTCAGGTGTATACTATATAAGTATTTTTACAGTCTGACCATATACATAGGATTCAGGCCGCAATGGGGCGGCCCGTGTCTGTGGTCAGACTGTACTCTTTTTTCAGGAACTAAGAACCAGTAATCTATGCAGGAGGGCAGCTATTATGGCAGTAAAATATGTATTTGTTACCGGCGGCGTCGTATCCGGTCTCGGCAAGGGAATCACGGCCGCTTCTCTCGGACGCCTGTTAAAGGCCCGGGGATATACCGTAACTATGCAGAAGTTCGATCCTTACATCAATATCGATCCGGGTACTATGAATCCGATCCAGCACGGGGAAGTCTTCGTCACAGACGACGGTGCGGAGACGGATCTGGATCTCGGACACTATGAGCGCTTCATCGACGAGAATCTCACAAAGAATTCCAACGTCACCACAGGGAAGATCTACTGGTCCGTTCTCCAGAAAGAACGCCGCGGCGACTTCGGCGGAGGCACTGTCCAGGTCATCCCTCATATCACCAATGAGATCAAGAGCCGATTCTACCGCAATCCCGCCGCAAAGGACACTGAGATCGCCATCATCGAAGTGGGCGGAACCGTCGGCGATATCGAGAGTCAGCCTTTCCTGGAGTCTATCCGGCAGTTCCAGCACGAAAAAGGGCCGGAGAACGTTATCCTCATCCACGTAACGCTCATCCCTTATCTGCGCGCTTCTCAGGAAATGAAGACAAAGCCTACCCAGGCAAGCGTAAAAGAGCTCCAGGGGATGGGCATCCAGCCGGACATCATCGTATGCCGCTCCGAGTATTCTATTGATGCCGGCATGAAAGACAAGATTTCCCTGTTCTGCAATCTTCCTGCCAGCCATGTCCTGCAGAACCTGGATGTGGAATATCTCTACGAGGCTCCTCTCGCCATGGAAAAAGAGCGCCTCGCACAGGTCGTCTGCGAGTGTCTCCATCTTGGCTGCCCAAAGCCGGATCTCAAAGACTGGATCGAGATGGTCCAAAATCTGCGTCATCCTACCCAGGATGTGACCGTGGCGCTCGTCGGCAAGTACACCCGGCTCCACGACGCTTACATCAGCGTTGTAGAAGCGTTAAAGCACGGCGGCATCTACTCTCACACTACGGTAAACATCAGGTGGATTGACTCTGAAACAGTCACAAAAGAGAATGTAGAAGAACTTTTCTTTGGTGTGAGCGGTATCCTTGTCCCCGGCGGATTCGGCCACAGGGGGATCGAGGGCAAGATCACCGCCATCCACTATGCCCGCACCCGCGGCATCCCTTTCCTCGGGCTCTGCCTAGGAATGCAGCTTGCCATCATAGAATTTGCAAGAAACGTGGTCGGATACAACGATGCGCACAGTATGGAATTAAAACCGGACACAACGCATCCGGTCATCCATATCATGCCCGACCAGATCGGGGTTGAAGATATCGGCGGCACGCTCCGTCTCGGCGCATATCCGTGTGTTCTCAAAGACGGTTCTCTGGCAGCAAGGCTGTACGGCGCGAGTGAGATCAGCGAACGCCACCGCCACCGCTACGAAGTAAACAATGATTACCGCGAAGTTCTGGAGAATCACGGGATGTCCCTGTGCGGGCTCTCACCCGACAGCCGGATCGTCGAGATGATCGAGGTCCCTTCACACCCGTGGTTCATCGCGACACAGGCCCACCCCGAGCTCAAGTCCAGGCCTAACAGACCGCACCCTCTGTTCAAAGGTTTTGTAGAGGCTGCTCTGAAACAAAAGGCCAGATCAGCTCCGGAAAGCCAGAACAGTACAGATAATGCGTAGAAAACAGGCCAACGCAGCGCCTGCCCTGAATCGGCAAAGAGATCAGCTCTTCCCCCTTACCGGGAGCGGCTGATCTCTTCCTCTTCAAAGAATCTGTCTATGATTTTCTCATATGCCGTACATCTTTCACATTTCCTGATCTTCTTTGCATACTTCCCGTGATCGGTGAGCATAGAGGACAGATACGTCCAAAGTTCTTTCATCTTATAAAGGATCGTCCTGTCGCCGGACATTTCCCGGCAATATCCCTCGTAGACGATATCGTGGAAACGCCGCAGTTCTTCCTTATCCGGATCTCTGCCGCCCTGTATCTCTCTGCCAAGAGCAGGATCCGCCAGCACTCCTCTCCCTGTCATGACGCGTTCCACGCCGGGATGCATCTCTGCGAATCTGACATGATCTTCCCGGGTAAATATATCTCCGTTGTAGCACACCGGGCTGCGGCTTAAAGGCAGGATATCGCCAAAGACCTCCCTGTTCGGTCTGTTTTTATAAAAGTCTTTCTGCACGCGCGGATGGATGATGACTTCCTCGAAAGGATACTTGTTGTAGATGTCCATAATGCGGTAAAACTCTTCTGGCTCTTCCACTCCCAGACGTGTCTTCACAGAGATCCTGACGTCGCACTTTTCCATGATCTCACAGAGGAACGCATCCAGTTCATCAGGGCGCGCGAGAAAGCCCGCGCCCCTTCCCTTTGTGACGACTGTTCTGGAGGGGCATCCGAGGTTCAGATTGATCTCATCGTACCCGTATTCTTTTAATTTCTCTGCAGTCCTGATAAAGTCCTCGCTCTTATTTGTAAGGATCTGCGGGATCGCGTACATACCCTTGTTGTTCTCCGGCAGGATATCCTTTTTCTCCCGCGCGCTTAAGTGTCCCATCTGATTGGGGCGTATGAAAGGCACAAAATACTTGTCAAACCCTCCGAAACACTCATGGACGGCGCTTCGGAAGATCCATCCTGTAATCCCCTCCAGGGGCGCCATATACAGCTTCATATTCCTCTCTCCTCGCACGTTTCTCCTTTGCATCCACACGGCAGTCCGCAGTCGGCCTGCCGCCCGTGGCCTCTACGTTATTACAGAATGGAAGACCTTGTCAAGCAGAAAATGATATGCTAAGATGATTTCTGACCTGATCCTGCACGGACCAGACTATAGAAAAGGAGAGACATCATGCACACGATCCGAAGATTTATCGACTACTATGCACCATATAAAGCTGTCTTTTTTATCGATCTTGTATGCGCGGCTGTCATCAGCATCGTAGATCTCGCCTACCCGCAGATCCTCAGAACGATGACAAACACGCTGTTTACGAGAGACAGCCGGGTGATCCTCGGCGCGCTCCCCTGGATCGCAGCCGGACTTTTCGTTATGTATATCATACAGAGCCTCTGCAAGTATTACGTAAGTTTCCAGGGGCATATGATGGGCGCCAATATGGAGCGCGACATGCGCCAGCAGCTTTTTGACCATTATGAGAAGCTGTCCTTTTCCTATTACAGCCGCAACAACTCGGGGCAGATGATGAGCAAGCTCGTATCCGATCTGTTCGATATCGCGGAGTTTGCGCACCACGGGCCTGAGAACCTGTTTATCTCCGTTGTAAAGATCGTCGGCTCATTCACTTTCCTTTTCCTGATCAACTGGCGTCTGGCACTTCCGCTCGTTGTGCTCGTCCTGTGCATGTTCGTCTTCTCTTTCCGCCAGAACCGGCGGATGCAGGAGACTTTCATGGAAAACCGCCGCAAGATCGGCGACGTCAATTCAAGCCTGCAGGACACACTGGCCGGTATCCGCGTCGTACAGTCTTTCGCCAACGAGGATATCGAGAGAGAAAAGTTCAGAAAGAGCAACCATGCATTCCTTATATCCAAGAAGAACAACTATAACTGTATGGGAAATTTCATGGGATGGAACCTTTTCTTCCAGGGCATGATGTATCTCGTGACACTTGTGTACGGCGGGTATCTCATCGCCAACGGACTGATGGAAGTCACGGATCTCGCCATGTACGCGCTGTACATCGGCATCTTTATCAGCCCGATCCAGATCCTGGTGGAACTCATTGAGATGATGCAGAAAGGGCTGGCAGGCTTCCGGCGTTTCCTTGATGTGATGGAAACCGAACCCGAGATCGTCGATGCGCCGGACGCCATGCCTCTTACTGACGTACACGGCCGCGTCTGCTATGAAGACGTATCATTCCACTACAGCGATGACGACGCATGCGTTCTCTCCCATGTCTCGTTCGAGATCCCTGCCGGGCGCTCTGTCGCTCTTGTGGGGCCGTCTGGCAGCGGAAAGACGACGATCTGTTCTCTCCTCCCCCGCTTTTATGATGTGACCGGAGGCCGGATCACGATCGACGGAAAAGACGTCCGTTCCATGACGCTCAAAAGTCTGAGAAGCCAGATCGGCGTGGTGCAGCAGGACGTCTATCTCTTCTCCGGCACTATCCGGGAAAATATCGCGTACGGAAAGCCCGGCGCTTCCATGGATGAGATCGTCGAAGCTGCAAAGCGCGCCAGCATCCATGACTTTATCGAGGAGCTCCCCGACGGCTACGATACATTCGTGGGAGAACGCGGAACCCGGCTCTCCGGAGGACAAAAGCAGCGCATCTCCATCGCCCGTGTGTTTTTAAAGAATCCTCCCATCCTCATCCTGGATGAAGCGACCAGCGCTCTTGACAACGAGAGCGAACGCTGGATACAGCAGAGTCTCGAAGAGCTCTCAAAGGACCGGACGACCATAACTATCGCTCACAGACTCTCCACGATCCGAAACGCCGATGAAATCATCGTTATCACCGAGGACGGCATCGCCGAGCGGGGAACCCATGAGACGCTGCTGAAAAAAGGCGGGCTTTACGCTCATTACTACAACTTGTAGAAATGCCCTCTCATTCTTTGCCTGTATCTCTATTCGTAGCGCACCATCTCCCGCTTGAGTCTCTGCATGATCTTTTTCTCAAGCCGGGAGATGTAAGACTGGGAAATACCCAGAAGATCCGCAACTTCTTTTTGCGTCTTCTCGTGGCCTTCCGGATCGTCCAGCCCAAAGCGCATCTTTATGATCAGCTTCTCGCGGCTGCTCAGCTTGTTCAGCGCATGTACGAGCAGCTTTCTCTCCACTTCGTTTTCCAGATCCCTGTATATCGTGTCTTCCTCTGTGCCAAGTATGTCGGACAGGAGAAGTTCATTTCCGTCCCAGTCTACATTGAGCGGCTCGTCGATAGATACTTCCAGCTTTGTCTTGCTGTTCCTGCGCAGATACATCAGTATCTCATTTTCGATGCAGCGGGAAGCATATGTTGCCAGCTTGATCTTTTTCGTCGGATCATATGTATTGATCGCTTTTATGAGCCCGATCGTCCCTATGGATATAAGATCCTCCACTCCCACCCCTGTGTTGTCAAATTTTTTCGCAATGTATACGACAAGCCGGAGGTTGTGTTCGATCAGAGACTTCCTCGCGTCCTCGTCACATTCCGTGCCAAGCCTCTGTATCATCTCGCTCTCCGTCGCTGCTTCCAGGGGCGGCGGGAGCACGTCTGCTCCTCCTATATAATGAACCTCTCTCCCACTGCCGAATATCAGGCTCTTGATATCCGGCAGGATCCGCATTCTGAATTTCTGCGGAACCGCTGTTTTTGCTGACATTTATTCTCCTCCTCTATTATATTTGGGACTCTGCTATCCCGAAAAGATCGCCGGATTCAGGATCACCTCGTACTCCCTGTCATCGGAGAGGATTTCCTCCCCGATCCCAAGAAGCGGTCTCTCGATCCATCTGTCCTCCTCCATGTGAACACACATCCTCCTTGCCCGAAACACTTTCATCAGCGACTCTCCGCCTACGCATTTATATGGGATAAGACGGACTCCCCGATCTGTATCATGATATCCGGACAGTCCTGATACGCATCCCGGATCTATGATATTTACCGGATCTCCCGTGACACAGTCTCTCAGGCAGTTTCCGGTGTCGATCAGGGCTTTCGCCCGACATTCGCCTTTATCCGTATATATTGTCACAGATACGACTGAATCTGTGTTCCTGCGCAGATGGGAAAGCAGTTTCCATACTTTCATAAAAAGATATCCGCTTACCGCCGCCGCGGCATAGAACAGACTCACATAGCGCATATAAGGGCGGAACAACTGCATGAACCCGCCGACCGCCACGGCTGATACATAGAGCATCAGAAATGCTTTCACAAACTGAGCCGGTCCTTTTATCCTGACTCCTGCAAACAGCATCACACTGCTGACAGCCGTATGATATAAGATCATTCTCACCACAGGCGCAAACGGCGCGACGATCACAAGACAAGTCATAAGGCTCCCGACAGCGCCTCCGAAAAGGATGCGCCCGTATGCACGCTCTCCTGTCAGGATGCGGCTGACGAGCAAAAGCAGAAGACTGTCCAACATGAAGTTCTCAAGAAAAAACACATCTATGTAGAGTTCATAGTACATGTCTCACCCTCTCCCCGGAAACGATCCGAGAATTATTATATAGCTTATGTAGCCTGGAAATTTGTCAGATAATGACAGATAAGAAAAAATATGTTTCGACATAAATAAAACTCTGCGTGAGGTTCATCCCACGCAGAGTCATATCTTCCTGACAGAAGTCAGCAATACCTGTTCCGAAAAACACCTTATTTCCTAAAGAAATCCGGTATTTTGATCGACTGTTCTTTCACATTGCTGGACGGGGTTCTCGGCTGGAGCGTCGGCATCGTGCCGCCCTGCGGCCTTGCCGCGCCGGCATTCCTCTCTCCATCAAGACGGCTCCTTACCGGTGACTCGCCGTTTGGCAGGATAGAGCCGACTTTCTGCTGTCCTTCCAGTCTTGCCTTTAACTTTGAAGCACTGCCGCCAACATTATGTAGCCCTGTGGCAATGACAGTGATCGTACATTCGTCAGATTTTGAATCGTCGTACATAGCGCCGAAGATAATGCTCGCATTATCCCCTGCAAGCTCCTGCACATAATCTGCTGCATCAGAAGCATCCATGAGTGTGATATCTCCGGATACGTTGACGATAACATTAGACGCGCCCTGGATCGTCGTCTCAAGCAGCGGGCTGGCAACTGCATCCTTGACAGCCTCGAGAGCCTTGTCGTCGCCGCGTCCGGAACCGATACCGATATGAGCGATACCCTTGTCTTTCATAACGGTCTGGACGTCTGCAAAATCAAGATTGATAAGAGACGGCACGTTGATCAGGTCCGTGATGCCCTGAATACCCTGCTGGAGCACTTCATCCGCTTTCTTGAGCGCTTCAGGCATCGTCGTGCGGCGGTCGACGACTTCAAGGAGTTTGTCATTCGGTATCACGATGATCGTATCGACACTTTCTTTTAATTTATCGATCCCGCTCAGAGCGTTCTGCATCCTTGTCTTGGACTCGAAACGGAACGGCTTCGTGACAACGCCAACGGTCAGAGCTCCCTGGTCTTTCGCGATACGTGCGATCACCGGAGCCGCCCCCGTACCTGTTCCTCCGCCCATACCGCAGGTGACGAATACCATATCCGCTCCCTTGAGGGCCGCCTGTATCTCTTCTGAACTTTCCTCTGCAGCTTTCTCGCCCACCTCGGGCTGTGCGCCTGCGCCGAGACCTTTCGTAAGTTTCTCGCCGATCTGCATCAGTGTCGGCGCCTTACAGAGCTGCAGTGCCTGCTTGTCTGTATTCACCGCAATAAATTCCACGCCCGCGATCTGCTCATCTATCATGCGGTTCACGGCATTATTGCCGCCGCCGCCGACTCCGACAACGATTATTCTTGCGGCCGCTTCTGATTCGTTGGTCTTAATTTCTAACAAGAGTATTTCCTCCTTTGTCGTCTTATTAATCTCTTATACATCCCTTATATTGAACATTCCAATCCAATAAGTATATAATAAAGTCTTTTACACAAATAATCAATAGATTTTTTCCTATTTTTCTGATTTTTTATACTATTTCCAATACTATCTAGCCATGCACGGATATATACATGTGCCCCGCACAAGCTCGCTTGTGACAGGGGCACATGTATATATCCGTATACGGCGTTTAGCCGGAGCGAGATGAAGCGTAAGCGTAATCGAGCTCGCATGGCGGTCTGCGGGTTTCTCAGCCGTATACGGCGTTTAGCCAAAGCGAGATGAAGCGTAAGCGTAATCGAGCCCGCATGGCGGATTGTAAGGATCACACCTGCCGCGGCTCTTAGCCAAAGCGAGATGAAGCGTAAGCGTAATCGAGCTTGCATGGCGGATTGCGGGTTTCTCAGCCGTATACGGCGTTTAGCCTGCAGGCACGAACCGAATGGCCCCGGAGTCGGAAGTATAATTTTCCAGATGCAGCGTGCCCGCCGTATCCGGGTAAAGTTCGTTCAATTTCGCAAGGATCGGTTCCACCTGCCGGAGTTTCTCTTCATAGCCCCCGTTCCCGAGCATCACTTCAACCACGCCGAAATAAATCCTGATCTCTCCACCGGCGCAGGACAGACGATCCGGCGCCAGACCGTATTTCCCGAGATTTTCTGAGACGTCCACAATGTCTCCGAAGATGCCCTCATCCTCAACAGGGAGCTTTTCCCCCAGCTCCACATCCGTTGTATCTAATTCCATCCCCTCTATGCACGGCACACCGTCGACCAGCTTTTTCGTTTTCAGGACAGCCGTCCCCGTACTGTCAAAATAGAGATATGCGTCTCCGTCGTTTACATATCCGGCCGCTTCTTTTTCCCTTACCGTTACTCTCAGCGTCCATGGATTCTTAAGAGAGATATCGAAACGTTCGATCCCGGAGGGCACATCTCCGTCCAGAAGATCATATTTTATCATTACATAAAGAGTGTTGGCAGCCAGCTTATCATTCTGTATCCATGTCGTAATCGTGTTCTCGCTGTAATAGCTGCTCCCCTCGATCTCGATCCCTCTCGTCCGAAACAGCAGCGCCGCAACAGCCGCTGATGCGATCAGAAAAGCAAACACAGAGAGCACGATCCGCAGCGCCTTTCTCTTTTTGTGTTTCTTCTTTTTCATCAATAATGCCTCCTTTATCCCCGCCTTGCACAGGTCAGATGACAGTTTTCATTCTATCAGACGGGACACGCTCAGTACAAGCCCTATTTCCAGAAGGAGAAATACGACCGAAGTTCCCCCGTAACTGATGAACGGCAGTGTGATCCCGGTGTTCGGGATCGAGTTGGTGACGACCGCGATGTTAAGGATCACCTGTATCATCATATGAGCCATCGCTCCGGCTGCAATCAGAGCCCCGAGAAGATCAGGAGCTCTTGTGGCGATAACAAAAAATCTCCATATCAGGATCAGAAACAGCAGGATAATGATCCCGGCTCCGACCAGCCCCAGTTCCTCGCAGATAATAGAAAAGATCATATCATTCTGCGCCTCGGGCAGAAATCCCAGCTTCTGCACACTGTTGCCCAGACCCCTCCCGAAAAGGCCGCCGCTCCCTATGGCGTACAGGCCCTGGAGCGTCTGGTATCCTTTCTCATACTCCTCCGGATTGCGCCAGATTGCAAGCCGTTCCAGTCGGTAGCTCTCCATCGCAAGGAACACGGCCATAAATGCGATCCCCGCGCTCCCCATCCAGATAAACTGCGAGTACCTCGGACTCGCCACGAAAACAAGAACTACCGCAATGCCAAGGATGATAAGGGCAGTGCTCAGATTGCTCGCCCCGACCAGAGCCGCCACCGGCAGCACCGGCAGCATCATCAGCACAAGCGTCCGAAATCGTCCCATTTTCCGGGCGTTCCTGCTCACAAGACATGCGAGGAACAGGATAACGGCAACCTTGGCAAATTCCGAGGGCTGAAAAGAAACAGGGCCCAAAGACAGCCATCTTTTGGACCCGTTATATTCATCTCCGAAGAGCATGACCGCAACAGAAAGGGCGATCGCCGCCAGATAGCCCGGAAAGGCCAGGACGGCCCATTTATGGTAATCCACCCTTGATACAATGACCATCCCGAGCAGACCGATAAACGTTGCAAACCCTTGTTTTTTCAAATAATAGAACGCATCATGGAACTTCACGCGGCCGTTGTAAGAGCTGGTACTTAGAAGCACTACAAGTCCGATCACCACAAGGACAAGCACTACCGCGATCAGCGTCTCATCGTACCGTCTCTTCTTTTCGGAACGCTCCAATAAATCTCCACTCCTTACAGACGATGTACAAGTTCTTTGAATTTATCTCCGCGTTCTTCATAATTTCTGAACATTCCCCAGCTCGCACATGCAGGCGAAAGGAGCACTGCGTCGCCGGGCTGTGCGTATTTCACGCATGTTTCAAAAGCCTCTTCAAATGTATCCGCCATGACGACTTCCTGAACCCCCTGTCTCCTGGCCGCCTCGGCGATCTTCTCTCTGGTGGCCCCAAGGAGCACCAGCTTCTTTACCTTTCCGTCGAATGCCTGTATCCACTCATCGTAGGAGGAATCTTTGTCATACCCGCCTCCGATCAGCACCGTCGGGCGGTTCATCGCACGAATCCCGCGTATCGCCGCATCCGGGTTCGTGCCTTTGGAGTCATTGTAATAGGCGACGCCGTTTTTCTCGGCCACGAACTCGATCCTGTGCTCCACACCTTTAAACTCTCTGAGCGTCTTTCTGATCACATCCGCCGGAACGCCACACGCATACGCCATCGCCGCTGCCGCCATCGCGTTTTCATGATTGTGCGCTCCCAGGATCTGCAGCTCGCCGGTTCTGCATATCTCAGTGCGCCCGTCGATATCACAGACGATCATGTCGCCGTCAAGATAAACGCCTCTGTTAAGTTTACGCCGGCTGCTGAAATATAGAACCCGTGCACCCACACTTTCTCCGAATTTTCTGAGCACGTCGTCTTCGTAATTGAGGATACAGTAGTCTGACGGAGTCTGATTCTTTGCGATCCGTTCCTTGGCGGCTATATATGCCTCCATCGTGTGATGCCGGTTCAGATGATCCGGTGTGATATTCAGTATCGCGCTCACTTTCGGCCGGAAACTATGTACCGTCTCAA
This sequence comes from uncultured Mediterraneibacter sp., assembly GCA_944375765.1. Taxonomy (GTDB): domain Bacteria; phylum Bacillota; class Clostridia; order Lachnospirales; family Lachnospiraceae; genus Mediterraneibacter. Next base: position 45,866 of record CALWAR010000034.1, read on the forward strand.
GCTGAAAACTGCTCATCTCCGCCACGATCACAGAGTCTTCCGCCGTCTCTTCTGCAATGTCCGCATACGGATATCCGATATTTCCGACAACAAACACGCTGTCTTTCCAGTTTTTCATGATCTCGCCAAGGAGGGTTGTAGTCGTTGTCTTCCCATTCGTCCCGGTGATCGCCAGGACGTCTCCTTTCGAGCATCTGTAAGCCAGTTCTGTCTCGCCCCACACCGGGATCCCGCGCGCCCTCATCTGCTCCACGACCGGAAGATCTGTGGGAACGCCCGGACTTATAACCGTCAGATCCAGCTCGTCTATAAGTTCCACCGGAAATTCCCCCAGCACGATCCTGACATCTGAAGGCACTTTTTTCCTGATCTCTTCTTCTGTAAGCTTCTCGTTTCCGTCATAGAGGACAACGTCCGCGCCTTGTCTTATGAGCAGTCCTGAGGCTGCCTCCCCGCTTATACCCGAGCCAAATACAAGTACTTTTTTCCCTTTGATATCCATCTGCCCACACCTCCGTACATCCATTGCGTCACACTCCCATCAGAGCGATCAGACAGAGAAGCGCCGTAATGATGGAAAAGACCGCCACCACTCTTGTCTCAGACCAGCCGCACAGTTCAAAATGATGATGGATGGGAGCCATCTTAAAGATACGCTTTCCACCTGTCTTTTTAAAATATGTGACCTGGATGATGACAGACGCCACTTCCACGAGGTAAATGAAACCTACGATGATGATGAACAGCGGCATCTGCAGCATATATGCAGTACCTGACACAAATCCTCCCAGGGCGAGCGAACCGGTGTCTCCCATGAACACACTGGCAGGGTATACGTTAAAGAGGAGAAATCCGAGCAGAGCTCCCACTACCGCGCATGTGACCGGCTCGATCCCGCTGCCGGTCCCTATGGCGACCACAGTAAAGAACGTCGCCACCAGCACTGTAACGCTGGAGGCCAGACCGTCCAGCCCGTCTGTAAAGTTCGTTCCGTTGACCGTGCCGATCACGGCAAAGAAAAGAACCGGGACTGCAAGCCAGCCGATATCCCAGTAATAGCCGTCTGAGAAAGGCACGAGCATCGTGAGCGGGATCTCCGCCACACGCACAAGGTAAAAGGCAAATATGGCAGTGACGATGATCTGAAGCGCCATCTTCTGCATCGGCATCAGACCGTCCGAGCGCTTCAGCACGACTTTCAGATAGTCGTCCAGAAAGCCGATCAGGCCAAAAGCAACTGTGAGGAAGAGCACAGGAATGATCCTCGGGTAATCTTTCACATAGAACAGCGACGTTACGACCACTGCGATGAGGATGATGATCCCGCCCATCGTCGGGGTTCCGGCTTTCTTTAAATGCGACTGAACTCCGTCCGTCCTCTCTGTCTGTTTCATTTTCAGTTTTCTTAAAAAAGGAATGATGACCGGTCCGAGTACAAGACTTATCGCAAAAGATATCAGAACCGGGATCACTACATGACTGCTCATAAATACACCTCTTCATCTCTTTCGTTTCTCGCAGGGGATATCCCCTTTTTGAACATCTTACTTAGTATAAACCATCGCTTCCGTTTTTTCAATCCCGAGATAGGGAAGAACATTGTCGTAAATATCCCTGAGGACCGGAGCCGCGATCGTCCCGCCGTAATACACTCCTTTCGGATCATGTATGATGACGATCCCCAGGATCTGAGGATCATCTGCAGGCGCGAAACCGATAAAAGACGAGATGTACTTGTTTGCGCTCCTCGGGAGTGTCTGAGACGTCGCGGTCTTCCCGCCGATGGAATATCCCTCGATGTATGCGTTTTTTCCTGATCCCTGTGATACGACGCTCTCCAGCAGCGTCCGCATCGTCTCCGACGTTTCTTCCGAGACGACGCCGCTCTCTGTCTCATACTCAAATTTTTCTATGAATTCACCCTCCTCATCTACCATGCCCACGGCGATGTGCGGAGTCACTCTCGTACCGCCGTTTATGAGAGAACTAACAGTGACAGCCATCTGGATGGGTGTGACCTGGAACGACTGGCCGAACGTCATCGTTGCCAGTTCCACGATGCCGATATCTTCTCTCCTGTGCATGATCGTCCCCGCCTCTCCCGGCAGGTCGATTCCGGTAAGATCAAATAGCCCGAACTCGCCGAAATAGTCGTAGAACCGGTCCGCCCCCAGTCTCAGCCCAATGTCCATAAAGACCGGGTTGCATGAGTTCTGGATCCCCTCGACAAACGTTTCCTGGCCGTGCCCGCCGACCTTGTGACACCGTATCCTGCGGTCCTCCACGATCCGGTAGCCGGGGCATACGAACGTATCGTCGAGGTCCACTACGCCTTCTTCGAGACAGGCGGAAGCTGTAATGATCTTGAACGTGGAGCCGGGCTCATATGTATCGTTGATACAGCGGTTCCTCCACATCTGATTTAACTGCTCCTGGAGCTCCTCGTCGGAAAGCGTCTCCGCCTGTACGCCTGTGTTCAGCTCATAGGGCTCGTTCAAATTGAATTCCGGCGCATTTACCATCGCATATACCTCTCCGTTCTGTGGGTTCATAAGAAGAATAGACACCGCCTCCGCCTGTTTCTCCTCCAGGACGTTTTCAGCCGCCTGCTGACAGTATGCCTGTATATTATAGTCCAGACTGACTTTCAGCGTCTCCCCCGCCACCGGTTCGATCCGGTCTTCCGCCACTCCTTCAAGCTCAATACCTCTTGCGTCCGTCACAGTCAGGATCGTGCCGTTCGTGCCTTTCAGATAATCTTCGTACTTTACTTCCAGACCGATGATCCCCTGATTGTCTCCTCCGGTGAACCCGAGCACCCTTGACGCCAGTTCATCATACGGATAATACCGTCTGTAGTCTTCATCCACCTTGACGCCCGGCAGATCGTACTCCCTGATCTTATCTCCCGTCTCCTTGTCCACATTCGTCCTGATCTTCTCCATCGAAGACACTTTTTCCACCTTTTCTCTCACTTCACTCTCATCGAGCCCGAGTTCTTCTGAGAGCACTTCCGTAACCAGATCCGGATCCTCGATCTGGCTGTGAATCACAGATATCGTGCACACAGTCCTGTTCGTCGCCAGTACGACGCCGTTTCTGTCCACGATCTCCCCCCTGGCGGCCTTGATCTCCCGCTCCCTCTCATGAAGATCCTGCGCCAGTTCCTGATAATACTCTGCGTCGAAGATCATCAGATACACCAGTCTTCCGATCAGCGCGCACAGTACGAGCGCCGCGCACAGAAATACGACGAGTATCTTTTTTCTGTTATATGTCTTATTTTTCATAATAAATACCCTGCAAAAGATGTTGTTACAGCTTATTACATCTTCTGCAGAGTTATTCCATTTTTCCCGCCGGCGTACGTTATTCAGAATTGTCTCCCGAAGCCCAGTCATCAAGATCCGGATCATAACTCTCGTCTATGTATGAGCCGTCCGGATTGTCATAAGTTTCCTCATAGTTTGCGTCGTAATCTGTGTGCTCTGCGCTCTCCACGCTGTTTCCTTTCGTCTCGGTCTCGTTGCCGCTTTCCGCGACAGTAGTGATTCCCAGATAAGGAAACGCTTCTTCCATGATGGATTTGCTCAGTTCCAGTACAAGGGAGGTGTTATCCTGCGCATACGTGTTCGGCTCGTCGACCACTACATAGATCGCGACTTCCGGGTTGTCAAGCGGGGCAAACCCTATATAGGAGAGCAGATATTTTCCGTTCCCCCTCGGCAGCTTTTCAGCTGTCCCGGTCTTTCCCGCTATCTCGTATCCGTCCACCCGGGCTTTCTGTCCGGTTCCGTAGTCCATCACAGCTTTCATATACTGCTTCACCATGTCGGAAGTCTCTGCAAAGACTGTCTTTCTCAGGAGCACCGGATTCTTCGTCTCTGTGACATTTCCCTCCTCGTCCCTGATCTCCTTCACAATATGCGGTTCATAATAGTATCCGCCGTTGATCAGGGAGGAAAACGCGGAGATCATCTGTGTCATAGTCACATTGAAGTTCTGTCCGAAAGAGTTCGTCGCAAGATCCACGTTCGACATATTATCCGCCGTGTACAGCAGAGCTTCCGTAGACGCTTCTCCCGGCAGGTCTATCCCGGTGTACTCTCCAAACCCGAAGATATGCTGATAGCGGGTAAAGTTGTCTTTCCCCATATCGAGCGCCATATCCATCAGCGCCACGTTGCACGAATTAGCCAGCGCATCCTGCAGGCTCTCTGTACCATGTCCTTCTTTATGCGCACAGCTTATCTCTGTGTCCAGAACCTGTCTGGATCCCCCGCAGTAATAGGACTCATTCCCTGAGAGCGTCCCCGCTTCCAGACCTGCTGCGATAGTAAACGGCTTTGACGTCGAGCCCGGTTCATAGGCGTCGCTGACGCAGAAATTCCTCCACAGGTTATTCATCGCCTCTACCTGCTCATCCTCCGACATCTCTCCCCATGTCTCGTCCGAATACAGGCCCGACAGATCCCGGGGACTGTTCAGGTCAAAATTCGGGTACGATGCTTCCGCCAGTATCTCTCCTGTGTTCGGATCCATGATGATCACGGCGGTGTTCTTGCTCCCGTTCTGCCCGTTGCTCTCGAATCTCTGATTGAACTCCAGTATACATTCTTCCACGATATTCTGGAGCGTCACATCAATGGTAGAGACTACCGTATCCCCGTTCCGGGCTGGCTTTACCGTACGCTCCACAGACGATTCCGCGTCGAAGTACCCGTATTCTCTGCCGTCGGTCCCGTTTAAGATGTCATTGTAAGCGCTCTCGATACCGATAGCGCCCTGATTGCCGTCATAGGTAAAACCGATCACATCGCTCGCCATGCTCCTGTACGGATATGTCCTTGTATAGTCTTCTTCGAGCCAGATGCCCCGAACATTCGGATAATTCTCGTCGTCGCTGTCTATCTCGTTGAACTTCTGCGCCGTCTCGTAATCAATCCCGGTGGCCAGTATCTCATACTGGCTGCCCGGCTTTGTCTCAATAAGTCCGTCCACAACACTCTCCTCGATCCCGAAACACTCCAGGAGCGCCGCTTTTGTAGGAGCTATGTATTCCTCTTTGTCCGTCATGACCGAGATGTCAAGGATCACGTTATAAACGCGTTCGCTCGTGGCTATCCTTGTGCCGTTGCGGTCAACGATATCCCCCCGCCTGTAAGCGATCACCCGGCTGTCGTAATTCTGCTGATCCAGCACAAGCTTCGTGTAGCTGCTCCCTCTGCTGACATTGATCCAGGTAATCCTTCCTATAAGAACAACAAAAGCCAGTATCACCGCCATAAATAGCATTACCAGCTTTCGTTGCATCCTCATCGGGAATTTTTTTGTTAAGAATTCAAATCTGTTTTTTTTTCTGCTTCTTCCAGCCATATTGTATTTCCTTATTCAGATGCATCGCCTGATCTCGCGAGCACTCCACTTTCAGGGATATCACTGTACTGTTTCACATAATCCTCAGACAGGCTGTCATACTCCACAACCGTCCCCTGAGAATACGGTACCATCCCCAGCTCGCCTGTCGCTTTCTCCCGTACTGTCAGCAGATCCACAGAATCTGCAGCCGCATTGTATCGCGTATCATTCAGTTCGGTAAGCTCGGCAAGTTCTTCCTGCAGCGCCGTCACATTCTCCGATCTGCTCACCACCTCGGACTGCAGGTTCAGATACAGCACGCAGATCAGCACCGCGCAGATCCCTGCAGCCGTGAGGAACACGGCATATGCAGGACTGATGCTCATTGCACGGTTCCTGTTTCTTAGCACCTGGCGGCTTGCTCTCCCGGGCTGCCTCCGGCGCGTCTCAGGCTCTCTGAAAGGAGCAGGTTCTGCCTGGCGCACTGTATTTCCATATACATAGAACTGTTCCCGGGAGTCTCCCCCGCTGTCAGATCTTGTGTTTCTGTATGTGCCATGCCCTGCTGCCATGTCAGATTGCCCCTTTCTTTTCGTTCCTGCGGATTCTCCCCTCCCGCGCGGAACATATATTTTCACTACTCCCTGTTGCTTACGCACGCTCAAATATCCTGAGTTTTGCGCTTTTTGAACGACTGTTGGAGGCCAGTTCTTCCTCTGATGGAAAGATCGGCTTCCTTGTGATCACTTTCCCTCTTGATGTCCTCCCACAGACACATACCGGAAAGTCGGCGGGACATATGCAGGGATCTTCGTTCCTGCGGAACGCGCTTTTTACGATCCTGTCTTCAAGCGAATGAAATGTGATAATGCAGATCCGTCCCCCCGGATTCAGCATGTCGATCATATCATCCAGCGAACTTTTGAGAACTTCCAGCTCGTCGTTCAATTCGATCCGTATCGCCTGGAATGTCCTCTTTGACGGATGCCCCGACGTCTTTTGAATCTTCACAGGTATTGCCCGCCGGATGATCTCATTGAGCTGTCCCGTTGTCTCGATCGGTTCTTTTTCCCGCTCCGCAACAATGTGCTTCGCGATGTTCTTCGCGAAACGGTCTTCCCCGTAGTCGCGTATCACACGGTAAAGTTCCGCCTCGCTGTAGCCATTAACAATATCCCGGGCCGTCGTCTTCTGCCTCTGGTCCATCCTCATATCCAGGGGGGTATCAATCTGATATGAAAATCCCCTCTCAGCCGTATCAAGCTGATAAGATGACACGCCCAGATCCAGAACGATCCCGTCTACACTGTCAATTCCTCTTTTGTGGAGCTGTGGCTTCATATCACGATAATTGCTCCGTATTATCGTGACTTTCTCCCCGAAGCCTTCCAGCCGCTCTGCCGCCGCTCTTATGGCGTCAGCGTCCTGGTCTATTCCTATAAATCTCCCCTTGGCGCTCAGCCGGCTGCACACTGCAAAGGCATGTCCGCCGCCCCCTAAGGTAGCGTCCACATAAGTGCCGTCCGGCCTCACGTTCAGCCCGTCCACTGTCTCATGCAGCAGAACGGATGTGTGTCCAAATGCCATGATATCCTCCCGTCAGATCCTTATTCCTATGGATTCCATACGCTCTGCGATAGCGTCCAGATCTTCCTCGCTCACCTGGCTGCGCTCCTCCCAGAGCGCCTTGTCCCAGATCTCTACGCGATCCTGAACTCCTACCAGCACAACGTCTTTCTCAAGATGTGCCGCTTTCCTGAGCGACGGCGGGACAAGCGCTCTCCCCTGCCTGTCAAAACTGCCCTCAGAAGCGCTTCCGAAAAAATATCGCTTAAATATCCTGGCATCTTTGTTCATACGTGGTAAGGTCTCAAGCTCGGCAACGAATTTGTTCCATTCTTCCTGTGAGTAAACAAAGAGGCAGCCTTCCAGTCCGTTACAGATGACATAGCTGTCACCCAGGTCATCCCTTAGCTTTGCCGGGATGATGAGTCTTCCCTTTTCATCAATGCTATGGTTAAACTCTCCTAATAACATCCGGAATCCTTTCTCTTATTAAGGGCCTCCACATTCTTCCCCACTCTGTACCACTAGCCACCACTTCTTACCACTTGACTCCATTCTAAACCACAACTCTCCCTTTTTCAACCCCTTTTTTGATTTTTTATAACTTCCAGTATATAGAAAAAAGCCCTGAAAACGCGATATTTCAGGGCAAAAAAAGAACATGTAGGGCGTGGGAAATTCCCTCTCGCCCTACATGTTGTATTTCTTGAAAACTATGTTTTTTCAGTGTCTTCTCTCTCCGCAGTCACTCCTCCGCAGCTTCTTCTGTCAGGCTCTCCACGTAGTTCGTAACAGCGTCATAATTTACTTCCGACACGGCTCTCTCCCTGCCTGATTCGTACATATCATAAGCAGAATACCCAAGCCATGCCACAAGTGCAAGAGCAACCAGTGTGAGGACACTCTTGCGCACGACGCTCATGACTTTCTGCTTTCTCATGATTTTCTTTCTGTTCGCTTTTTCCTGTTTGTATCTGTCTACTTTCTCCTGGCTCATAGCGCCATACTCCTTTCAAACCCGATAGCATCGTTGTAAAGAGGAACACCGACGCTACTGACAGTTTAGCACAATACTTGTCAGATCACAACAATTATTCCTCCGTCATTGGCATACATTGTACTGATGCCGGCGGTATCCACGAGAAAGCTGTCCCTGACATGGATCCTGTCCAGAAGCATCCGCTCCACTTCCCTGGCCCGCTCAGGACAGTTGCAGTGGGCGATAGCAAGCACTTTGTCCTTTGTCCCTTTCGCTTCTCCGGCAATCTGTTCCACCATTTTCACCAACGCCCGCTTCATGCCCCTCGCCTGCCCGAACTGACAGATCGTCCCCTCCGGGGTGGAGCCGAGAACCGGCTTGATATTAAGCGCACTCGCCACAAAAGACTTGATCCCTGTCAGGCGGCCGTTCTTGCGGAGTGTATCGAGATTTTCCAGGACAAAATAGGTGTGCTGGCTCTCGATATAGCGCTCTGTGACTTCCACGGTCTTTTCAAACCCGTACCCGTTCTCCTCACATTCCTGTATCTTCATGGCGATCAGCGTCTCGCCGACTGACGCGGACCGGGAATTAAACACATGGATCTGCGTTTTATCTGCCTGTTCCTCGAGAAACAGCTTTCTCCCCAGTTCGGCGCTGTTATAAGAACCGCTCAGTTCGGAAGAAAGGGTGACGACGTATACCCTCTCCTGCGCGCCCCTGTACAGCTCCATGTACTCCTCCGGAGACGGACACGAAGACTTCGGACACTCGGGACTCGCCGCAATGCGCCTCAGGAAATCTTTCTGATCGAAACCGGCGTCATCAACTATGACGTCTCCATCTACCTGCATACTCAGCGGAGCCGTCTTATAGATCCCGCTCTTTTTCATTTTCTGTGTCAGTTCTCCGCAACTGTCAACGATAATCTTATAATCCACGCTGTCTCCTCCTAAACCGCAAAATATATTTCATGTTTCCACCACATGTAGTTTTTAATACCAGATTAAAATATACCATATATTTACACAGAAAAAAAGGGGGTTGTGCGATTTTTTCATGTACCGGTCATTATTCTCCCTCAAGCCTGATCCGGCGCGAGATTCCAAGGGCGACACCCATCTCGGCCATCAGAAACCAGATCGCTGTGCCTCCGTAACTGATAAACGGAAGCGTGATGCCCGTAGTCGGGAGCATACCTGTCACGACCGCGATATTGAGTATGACCTGAAGCGCAATATGTGCGAATATTCCCGTCGCGATCAGGGATCCGTAGAGATCCGGAGCGTTTTTTGCAATAAACATCAGCCGGTACAGGAGCAGCCCGAACAAAAGAAGAATGAGAAAGACGCCGAACACCCCCAGTTCTTCGCAGATAACGACAAGGATCATATCGTTCTGCGCTTCCGGGATGACGCCCAGCTTCTGTGTGCTGTTCCCGAGCCCTTTTCCGAAAAATCCGCCGCTGCCGATCGCATAAAGTCCCTGCATGACCTGATAACTCCCCGTATCCGCAGTTGCTTCGGGATTAAGCCAGGAGATAATCCTCTGGAGCCTGAAATTATCACTGTTTTCCGCCGTCACTGACAGAACAGCTATGCCCGCTGCCGCCACTGCTGCTGCCACGCCCAGAAAAACAAGGAATGGCTTGAGTTTCGGATGGATGACAAAGATAAGGATGCATGTGATCGCCATAACGATGACGGCCGTACTTAAGTTATCCGTAAGAAAAAGAACGCCGCCCGCAGCCACGGCGCCGAACACGAACACCCGGATAATTCCCTCCGTAGTATACGCCTTTTTCCCCAGCCTGCACAGTTCATAGGAAATGAACAGGATCACTGCGATCTTTGTGATCTCAGCCGGCTGCAGCGTCATGTCGCCGGGAAGTCCGATCCAGCGTCTTGCGCCGTTGAATGTCCGGCCAAGCGGCGTCTGCACAAGAGCCATCATGATCATTGCAAATATATAGATCTCAACAGCAAAAGCCCCGTACAGATGATAATCTATCTTCGATACGATAAACATCATTACAAAGCCCAGCGCCCCGAATATCGCCTGTCTGGTAAAGTAGTACAAATCGTTGCCAAAGTCGGCATCCGCCTCATAGGAACTTGTACTGTAGAGCATCACAAGTCCGAAACACATAAGGAAGACGATAACGAGCAGCAGATCATAATCAAAATATTTCTCTGCGCCGGCGGTATCAGAAGCTCTGCCGGACAGAAAACGCTTCACTGCGCCCTGTTTCGGACGCGGCTGGCGCTCTTTCTTCCTTTCCGCGGACGGATAGGGTGTCTGAACGATCCGGCGTCTCTGTTCAATCGATCTTTTATATCCCGCATAGCCGCTGCGGAGCCCCGCCGTACGCATCAGCCTTGTATCAGACGGAACGCTCCTTTTTTTTGTATTTACCGGCGTCATCGGCTGTGTTTCCCCGGCATACGCTCTTTTTCTGCCTGTAACCTTGTTTTGATTCTGTTCATTCTGCCTGATCGGCCTTACGATTCTGCTCTTCATATCATCATCACTTTCCTGTCTATAACAGATAAGGAACCAGTTCCGGTAAATATGTCTACCTGTTCTGGTCCCTCATGATCGCAACCCACCCTTTTTTGATGGTAGTATGATATCGGGGTGACAGGATTCGAACCTGCGACCTCACGGCCCCCAGCCGTGCGCTCTAACCAAACTGAGCCACACCCCGCCGACTCATACATTATATATAATTTCATCTGAATTGTAAAGGAATTTTTTTCTTCTGCACATCTGGCCCGCAAAGCCATAATATAATAGTGAATCACAACAAAAGGGAGAAACTGCAAATGGCAAACTGTCAGAATAATATGCGCTGTATGCGCCGCCCTGTGCAGTCCGTCTCTCCTGCCCGGGAGGAGAGGCGCAGGATGGACGGCTGTCCTGATACACACGACCATTTCCCGTCTGACATGCCCATTGCTATGGCATATGTCCCCTGGCAAAAGTGGCAGAAGCTCTACGAACCATCCCAGGGGCTTGAGCATGGAACCATCTTCGGGGAACTTGACAAACCATTCCTCGGGAAAGGGGGAGTGCGCAGATGAATGAACAGATGAACCGCCAGATGATGAATCAGACGCGGCAGATGAACCGTCGCCAGCTCCTGAACCACATCAACCAGATCAGCTTTGCCGTAGATGAAGTTAAGCTCTACCTCGACACTCATCCATGCGATAATGAGGCGCTTGAGTATTTCCGAAAAATGAGCCGTCAGCGCAATCTTGCGCTCAAGGAGTACGCCTCTGCCTACGGCCCGCTTACCGTGGACACTGCGGAAGACTCCTGCGCAGAGCGCTGGAACTGGATCAACGAGCCATGGCCATGGCAGGAAGGAGGTTGCTGATCTATGTGGAATTATGAAAAACGACTTCAGTATCCCGTAAAGATCACTCAGACGAACCCGAAGATCGCTCAGATCATCATAACACAGTTCGGAGGACCGGACGGGGAACTCGGAGCTTCCATGAGATATCTCGCCCAGAGATACACGATGCCGTACAAAGAGGTGACCGGCGTTCTCACCGATATCGGAACGGAGGAACTTGCGCATCTTGAAATGATATGCGCCATCGTCTATCAGCTTACGAAAAATCTTTCACCGGAAGAGATCGAGCGCTCAGGCTTCGCTCCTTACTATGTAGACCATACTCTCGCTCTCTGGCCTCAGGCTGCAAGCGGAACCCCGTGGAGCGCCACGACATTCCAGTCGAAAGGCGATCCGATCACCGACCTCAACGAGGATCTTGCCGCAGAGCAGAAAGCCCGGACCACCTATGACAATATCCTCAGGCTCGTCAAAGATCCTGAAGTATGCGATCCCATCCGCTTTTTAAGACAGCGTGAGATCGTGCACTATCAGCGTTTCGGCGAAAGCCTCCGCATCGTGCAGGATGATCTCGACAGCCGGAATTTCTATGCCTTTAATCCTGAGTTCGACAAATAGCGGAGCCCGGAAAGACCAGACGAAAGCGTCAGATAAAATACAGACCATCCAGATCCTGTTTCCGGATGGTCTGCATCATTTAATTTAATGTTACACCGACCGTCTTTTCTTCATATCTTCCATTCGACTGCGGAATCTGAACCGTCAGCGTCACCGTCTCCCCTTTTGCGTAATACTCAAGCTGAGTCTGAAGCGCATCCATGCTGTCCACCGGACTCCCGTTGATGTCTGTGATGATGCACCCCTTTGTCATGCCCGCCTCTGCCGCGCCGCCGCCTGCTGTAATGTCAGTGACATAGACACCCGCCGGCATATCGATCTGCTGGGAAAATGCATCTGACACGCTGATTCCCCGGATACCTATCATGCCGCGGCTGTTTTCATCGACTTTCGTTTTTGTCTCCCGGCTCATCAGACTCTGGATCAGCTCTGACACATCACTGACCGGAATCGCATATCCGATGCCCTCCACACTCTCTCCGATGAGCTTCGCCGAATTGATCCCTATCACTTCACCGTTTACATTGACAAGAGCGCCGCCGCTGTTGCCTTCGTTGATGGCGGCATCTGTCTGTATCAGCGCCGCTTTGCTCTCGTTCGTCTCTCCTGCCGGATCGGCTGCAGAAGCTGCAGAGCGACCCAGAGCGCTGATCACTCCTGTTGTCACGGACTGACCGTAACCGAGCGCATTTCCGATCGCGATCGCCGGTTCCCCGACTTTCAGATTCGTGGAATCCCCAAGTGTAGCGACTGAGATCGCATCTCTTGTTTCGGCAGATACAGAAGCAAGAGGTACTGCGATCACCGCCACGTCATACTCCGGATCCGTACCTTTGATATTTGCCTCTACACTCGTCTCGTCATTAAATGTCACTGTCAGCGTATCACTGCCTGAGACGACATGATCATTTGTAACGATCAGAAGTTCTGTATCACTCTCACCGATGATAATACCGGTCCCGGCTCCCGCACTCTGTCTCGCATATGTCCCTCCGAAGAAACTCTGCACCTCTTCAACTGACATGCTGGTGATCGATACGACGGACGGCATTACTTTGTCTACCACTTCCGACACGTCTGACGTCACAACGCTGGATGATCTTGATAAGGATGTACCGCCGCCGACTCTGTCTGAGGATGCGGATGATGCGCCCGCGGCTCCGCTGTTCCCTAGGATATGATTTCCGACAATATTTGATACAAGGAACACAGCACTTGCCACGATACCAAAGAGAATGGCAAGACCTGTGACCGCAAGCACTTTCGACGCCCCTCCTTTGGATCTCCGCCCGCTCCCTGCCGGTTCCTGTCCTGCTTCTCCTCCGTACGGCCGTCCGGTATATCGCTGGTTTCCGTTGTATGCGTGATCTCCGCCGGAGTCATAGTAATTGTACTGATTATCCATAACATTACCTGCTTTCTCTCACTTTGTCTTTCTGACTATAATCATATACTGCTATTGTGATAAAACTGTGTCCAGGCGGTCAACAAACTCTGAAAAGAAACGGCAGCACAGATCCTGTCGTGTTGTGACGCCCATCGGAAATGTTCTGCCGTCTCTGATATCAAATGTCTATAAAATCAATGTCATAAGCGTCCTGGTCAGAAGCGCCTTTCTGTTTCCTGCCTTTTTTTCTGATTTTTGCCGTTGCCTGCCTGTCTTCGTAGTCGTCGTCATACCCGTCGTCGTACTCATCATCGTACTCGTCGTCATACCCGTCATCATACTCATCGTCGTATTCATCGTCATATCCGTCGTCAGCAGGCTCAGCAGGCGCTTTATTTTCGGACTTTTTAGGTTTCTTTTCCGTTTCGATCTCATCTTCACCGTCAAGCGGGATATCATATTCATCATAGAGATCATCCAACTCCTGATTGCGATGTACAAGCTTAACCGCAAAAACGATCATCAGGATAAAGAGGATCAGTCCGATAAGTCCTATTATGATCATGACGATCATGAGATGGTTGTTGATCAGTTCCCCTAATCTCCCCGGTATAGGCAGACCTGTCGATGCCTCTTCATCCTCTGCCGGGGCTATAAAGTACTGATACGTACCGTCGTCCGTGTCATACTGATACAGCGCGTTCTCACCTGTGCGTGTGTTCAGCGCATAGATCACATAATATCTAGGCGCCATAGGATCCGACCATGCCGGATAGATCTGATCCTGGACCGTCAGTTCCACCTGCTGATAAGTATCCGGCAGGCTCACTGAATCTGTCGCGTTCATCGGAACAATACTCGTCGTATCTGAGATGTTCAGTTGAACAAACGGCGAGAAAGTAGCATCCTCCGTATTGAACAGGAAGAAGCTGCCCGCACCGGAGGCATCTACAAGATAGCCCAGCGTGACCCCCGCTTCATTTGCCGCAAATCTCCTCTCGCCGCCGTTAAAAGTCAGCGTAGTCTCTGTGAATCCTCCCGGGATGTCATTTCCGGTAAATGCCTCGGAAAAATTGTAGTCTGTGCCGTTCACGCTCACGACAATATCTGTCGTCTGTCCTGTCGCTTCCGTCGTCTCTCCTGTGCCGGACGTCCCCGAAGGCTCAACGGAAGTCGTACCGTCGTCAGCCGCCTCGATCGTCACTGTGGAGGAACCCTGCTGGAGTTCAAGCGTCTCACCGGATGCAAGGGAAGCAGCCGTACTGTCCACGGTAAGCCTTGCCTCGCCTGTCTGGAGCGCCCGGAAAGTTACCGTCTCCCTGAGTTCCGCGCCGTCTCCCGTTCCCTGATATGTCAGTGCGCCGGATCCGTCGGCCGTAAACCCTTCCCCGCTGACAAACTCAAGCGTCGCCGGATCATAAGTCATATTTACCTGTACATCACCGACAGTTTCACCGCTGTTGCTCTGTACCACCAGGTCAATGTCTACGTTTTCTCCCACTTTGGTGGACGGATCGGTATACATCAGAACACCTTCCGCCGCAAACGCCACGATCCCGATCATGGGTACCATCAGGCTCACAGCGAGGATCATTCCAGCTAATTTCTTAAAAAATTTCATACCATTACCTCTTATGCAGTGTGATTCTTTGCGCGGCATAGCTCTGCCGCTCATCCGTTTCTATCATACACGGTTTGTGTCAAAAAGTCCAGAATATTGTCAGTTGACCGGCCGGTACTCTTTATTCCCCTATGCCGCCGCTCCCGGAGCTTCCGCCCGCTCCTGCGTCAGGCACACCGCCCGTATTGTCCGTACCGGCTGTGCTCCCCGTACTTCCTGTACCGCTTTCCGTTCCTGTCCCGGTTCCGCTGCTGCCGGCCGCGCCGCCATAGTCGTTTCCGTTACCGGTCGTATCGCTTCCACTGCTGCCGGTCGCGCCGCCGTAGCCGTTCTCCGCTCCTTCGGCGCCGCCCGTCCCTAAACCTCCGCCATATCCGGTATCATATCCTGTTCCGGAACTGCCGCCGTCCCCGGAACCGCCGCCTCCACTGTAAATCGAAGTGTCATATCCGGTATTCTGATCATAGCCGCTGTCATAAGAACTGCTGTCGTAAGAACTGCCGCCGTAGCTGTACTCTTCCTCTGCATCTGAGGAGGAAAAAGATCCCGCAGATCCCACTCTGCTTATGATATTTGCATTCACCGTCTGAACTGTCGACGACGGAATATAGTCTGTTGTGCCAAAGAGGAATTCGTGGAGTTTCGTCACATTTGATGCCAGATCCTCTGGTATGACGATACTGCCAAGCCCCGACAGGGTGTCCGTCGATTTATCCACAGGGAATCCCATATTGTCGCCCAGTGTATACTCGCTGTACGCAGCGGCATATCCCAGGATCTCCTGGAGAGTAAAGCTTGTCGATACCTGTGGGAACACTGCGTTGATAATGTCATTGATCGTTCCCAGGTCTGCTTTCAGCGCCTTTTCAAACATCTTCTCAACGACAAGCCTCTGCCGTTCCGTGCGTGTAAAATCACCGCCTGCCGTAGATCGGATACGGGCGTATGTCGTCGCCTGCGTCCCGTCCAGAAGCTGAGTTCCCGGACCTTCCAGAAGATTCGCGTCTTTTCCCGCCGAATTCGCAGTCTCAGGGATGTATTTGTTGATGTACTGAACCTCTTCCTCCTTAACGTCGATCTCCACGCCGCCAAGCAGATCGATCGCGTCGGCGATCGCACCAAAGTCAACCGTCACGTAGTCCTCGATATCAAGGTCAAGATTCATATTCAGCATATTGATCGCAGTGATCGGACCACCATAGCTGTATGCCGCGTTGCATTTCTGGTAAGTGCCCTCGGACAGATCCAGCAATGTATCGCGGTATACAGAAACCATCTTTATCTCTTTTGTCTCATTGTTCAGGCTCGCAACGATGATACAGTCTGTCCGGTTCCCTTTTCCCAGATTCCCGTCTCTTGAGTCGACGCCGAAGATCGCTATGTTTGTATAACCGTCGCCGAGATCCACCTCGCTGTTCTTCCTGACTTCTTCGTTTATGATCAGGTCATCCGCCCTGATCTCCTGTGTATCGATCTTATTCCACTGTGCGTAGACATAACTGACTGCTCCGAAGAGAAGGCAGATAACGAACGATGCGGTGCACAGCAGGATCTTCTGCCACATCTTCATTTTTGTGAACCAGTTTCCTTTTTTTGCCGCGGCGCGCCTGCGCCCGCGTCTTCTTACGTTTTTTGACATGATGGTCTCCTGTATGACAGATTTTATACGGTTTACATATTACAATATACTTATACAAGATGCAAGAACCGAAATATGGGAATTAATTCGACTCATTTCGGCTTTCTCCCCGAGTGTCTTCTTTCGGCGCTTCCCTCTCATCCGTTGCCGGTACGAATACCAGTCCGGTCTTTTTCTTTTTTCCAAATGCTTCGGTGCTGTCTGATTTCAGGAATACAACTGCCGTCTGAAAGATGAGCTGTATATCCCGCAGGATGCTGAACTGCTCAATATACATCATATCCATGATCAGTTTATCCCGCGGTGTCGTATTATATTTCCCCGCGATCTGAGCGTAACCTGTCAGTCCCGCTTTGACTCTCAGCCGGTATCTGAATTCCGGGAGTTCCTGCGTATAACTCTTTACATTCTTGATCATCTCAGGCCGGGGGCCTACAAATGTCATATCGCCTTTCAGCACATTCAGGAGCTGCGGCAGTTCGTCTATCCTCGACCGTCTCAAAAATCTCCCGGGCTTCGTGATGCGGTCGTCGTCTTTCTTTGCCGAATAATTTTCCACATTTTCTTTCATCGTCCGCAGCTTATACACATAGAAGCGCCGGCCGTGGATCGTCGCCCGCTCCTGCTTAAACAACACCGGACCTCCGTCATAGAGCTTCACTGCCAGCGCTCCGGCCAGCCAGAACGGAGAGCTGACAACACCGAGGAAAAGGGACAGTACGATGTCCAGGAGGCGTTTCACGATGCGCTGTTCCATAGTCAGGGATTTAATGTTCTTGTTAAACAGATAGACGTCATCCAGAACATAGTGTTTGGCATTCACTTCCATGATATCTTCCAGATAAGGATTGAAATATACATTCACCTTGTATTTATAACAGAGACGCATGATCAGGAGCCTGCGCTCCGGCGGGACGTCATAGATAAAAATCGTCTCAGACTCCCGGATATGGCGCTCGATCTCTTCGCTCCTGTAATCGATCACAGAGGATATCCGATACTGCTTCCTGAAGCGTCCGATCGCATAGGCAATCACATCCAGGCTTTCCTGACAGGATGTGATCACACAACACTTCTCCGGTTCATGGATCAGAAAGAACAGAGCATTTCCCCCGTAAGTAAATACAATGATTATGATGATCTGTACGGTGATCGTGATAAAAAGCAGCTCGATCCCGCGCAGTTTGAATTCCTGGATGTTTGTGTTTGCCCTCATGATCATGACCTGAAGATAAGTGATCACATCCGTACAGACAACGGCAAGGGACATGGAATATATGATCGGCTTGCTCTTTCTGCGTCCGACGTCATACGTGCCGTATACGCTCATAAGCAGCAATCCCACGATCACGAACGTGAACACCGTGATACCCATTGTACGGGACAGCCTGCGCAGACCAATGCTTTCCTCTCCCTGAACAGTGATAAACGTTGTCAGAAGAGAGAAGTACAGCAATGTTTTTATCACAAGCCATAGTGTCGATTCAAATTTGTGTAAATGTTTTTTCATTTACCTACCACCGTTACAAAAAATAACAATTTATTAATATACCTGTAACATTATATACGAATCGACATATTATTGCAAGGCCAAATAAAACCGCTCCGCTCAGACTGTACCCTGGCCGGACTATGATCTGTAACCGGTGCAGGCGTGCTCATTTACGAAAGACGTGGTTCACTGTAAGATGATAGATCCCCCGCGCCACAGCAAACGCGGCAAATGAGGCCAGAAATCCCGGGAGTCCGGCCGTGATATCCACCATCTCCATATTGCCGGTACCGGTGATTCCCTGTCCGATCTCAATGACAAAGGTCAGGAAAGATATGGATCTGTGCGGTCACAGATGCGATAAAATAAAGAATTTGTTCCATGAGATCACTCCCTTTGTCCAGGCGCTTTTACAACGATAGTTCTTTCAGAAACAATTTACCGTAGCGGGCTTCTATTTTATTTCCCATTCTTTCAAAATTATCCATACGTCTTCCTTCTACAATCATGCAGTAAAGAGCTTTCCCCTCTTTCCCCAGATCATTGACCATATAAGATTCAAGAAAAGCTCCATAAAGAGTATTTCTAAAGTCATCATGAACAACTGCAAGCCCTTCAACAGCAAATTTGTCAGTTTCTATACTGACGCCATCATGCCCTATGATCCTTTCCCCGTCTTTTATGATATAGCTCCTGCCAGTTTTCCTGACAATCCGGTCTCGGATTTCCTGCTCCAGTTCTTCTTTTTTATATGAGTGTGAATAGACAATATTTGATGTTAAAAGCTCAGCAATAGCTCTTGCATCTTTCTCTTCTGCCTTTTCGATTTTAACCGGCGATTTTAAATGTCTGTAGCTGGTGAGCCTAAAAACCGCGCCGTACTCCACGCCATATTTATCGTCTAATTCGGGGAAAAGCATTTCAACAGTACTCCTCTTGGACGATATCCTGGTTACATTGATCTCCAACAGCTTACTGATCACTGCGCCAATTTCGAAATCGTTTTTCTTACTATATACATGTGCTGCGGAAAAATATTTCATAATAACTACACAAATATTGCCATCCTTTTCTTCATACCATACTGCCACATTAGGATCATCCAGACCATAACATACAATATCTCCATACAGATACAAACAGTTAGGAAGATCATCTTCCATAAATGCCAGAATTCTTTCCAGATTTTCATTATCCAGTCTGATCATAACCTTTACCTCCCGAATACGAATCACTTTAATGATTGAAGATAGGACATAAAATGTGCTTTATTATCTATAGCCGAAGTAGTAGGCCGTCCCAGATCCGGCCTTGATCCAATAGCGCTCTTTACTTCGATGAAACTAAGACCGTCTCTTTCTTTTGCCTCTTTAAGGCATACGTCCAGTTGTTCCAGTGAAGTTACACCTACTGCCGAAGAATACCCGCAGGCCTTGGCAATCGAAAGCAAATCGATGCTTCCCGCAACAGTCGGCATCCCACCTACTGTCTCATGTGCATTGTTATTAATCACTATGTGTATCAGATTAGATGGGGCGCTCGCTCCTATCAGGGCCATTGCCCCCATGTGCATCAGCACAGCTCCGTCCCCGTCCAGACACCAGATTTTTGTATCTGGTCTGTTGATCGCTATTTCCAAGGCTATAGACGAACTATGTCCCATGGATCCGACTGTAAGAAAATCAAACTTATGGCTCTGACCGTTTTCTTCTCTGATCTCAAACAGTTCTCTGCTCGCTTTCCCTGTTGTGGAAATGATTGGATCTTCCCTTGAAACCTTCACAACATGACGGATGACATCCTCTCGTTTTAAAACATAATCATTAGTATAAGTTTTTTTCTTTCCATAAGAAAGCGCCCCTTTTTTCACTACAAAAGCAACACTCTTCCCCCGGCTCAAGATAGTCGAGAACTCCTCCATTTTACTGCGAAGTTCATCCTCAGTTGTCTCTTTACTGACAATAAAAGGTCGGATATCCATGAGTTTTAATAAATCAATTGTAATCTCTCCCTGGAAAGCATGCTGCGGTTCATCATGTATGCCCGGCTCCCCCCTCCATCCTATCACAAAGATCACAGGTATAGCATAAACTTTATCGCTAAGAAGAGAAGCGACAGGATTGATAACATTTCCTTCACCGCTGTTCTGCATATAGACTACAGGTATTTTCCCTGTGGCCAGATGGTAGCCCGCGGCCATCCCGGTACAGCTTCCTTCATTTGCCGCTATCACATGATGTCTGGGATCAATACCATATGTATCCATAAGATAATTGCACAACGCTTTTAACTGGGAATCCGGAACACCGACATAAAAATCAGATCCGATGATTTCCAAAAAGTCTTTCACCTGCATTATACATCCCACCTTTCGCTTATTTATTCTTCCTTTTATGCCAGATCTGCATTTGATGAGCTGCTCGGAGGTTACAGCGCGTCTATCAGTCTGATAATATCCTTTATCGGCAGTAATCTTTCATCGACTTCCTGAGCCCGATGATATCTCAGTATATCCGCTGCCGTCTGTTGCATAGCCGGGAAAGCGCTCCTCGTCAGCTGGTTGGCATAGATCACGATATTGACTCCATGTTTAACCAGTTCGTCTTCCGTGATAGAGTTGAATGAAGTCGGAACAACCACAATAGGAGTTTCCTTGTCCCCACTTCTAAAACGATCGCAGAATTCCAGGATTTCATCTGGTTCCTTTTTCCTGCTGTGGATCATAATACCGTCCGCACCGGCTTTTACATAAGCCCTGGCTCTGTTCAGAGCATCTTCCATTCCCTGTTCAAGGATCAGGCTTTCTATCCTGGCAATGATCATGAAGTCATCCGTCAACTGAACTTTCTTACCGGCAGCTATTTTTTCACAGAAATGTTCTATCGTATCCTGTGTCTGAGGCACTTCATTACCGAAAAGTGAATTCTTTTTCAGCCCGATCTTATCCTCGATGATAATAGCAGAGACTCCCATTCTCTCAAGGGATCTCACATTATATACAAAATGTTCTACCAGTCCGCCTGTGTCGCCGTCAAAAATGATGGGTTTTGTTGTAACTTCCATCACATCATCAATCGTTCTTTCACGAGAAGTAATGTCAACAAGCTCTATATCCGGTTTACCTTTTGCTATAGAATCGCACAATGAGCTGATCCACATAGCATCATATTGATTAAATTCGCCATTATGCTCTATGATCGTTTTTTCAGCGATCAGTCCGGTTAATCCACTGTGGACTTCCAGTGTCTTAACGATCGGTACTATTTTCAGAAGTTGTCTGAGACGCTTCCTGCGGTATTCGGGCATCATTGCCTTTTCTTTTATCTGTTTATCAATCCGCCTTATCTCTTCGTTATAAGTATATGGTATATCGATAAGCTGTCCGCCATACTTCTTTAGAAGGGAAATAATGTTCTCTCTAATCGCTTGTGTAACTCCTGTCTTCCAGTTATCCCCATGTACGACATAATCCGGTCTGACTTCTTCGATTACTTTATCATACATTATCTCGTGCTGTATGATAACCTCATCTACCCCTACAATTTTTCTAACCATATCAATGCGCTCTTCAAAACTGGCCATTGGGAATCTGTTATACCTGATTCTCGCCTCATCACTCAGAACACCGACAATAACACGCCCGTATTTTCTTGCATTATTAATGATATTCAGATGCCCAGCATGGATGTTATCGGTGCAAAAACACGTATATACTTTTTTCATAAATATTTCCTCTTTATCAGCTATTGTATTTTACCGGAAGAGATACATGATATTTTTCAAGAGATTCTTCAAAAACTGAGAAAAAATCTACAATATCTTCCCTGTCAATCGCACCCAATGAACATAACCTGAATGTATTTATATCAGAAACCTTTCCGGGATAAATCGTAAATCCTCTTTCATAACAGTAATCATGGATTTTGTCAAAGTCCCAGTTTGCATCGTCCGGATACAGAACTGACACCACCAGTCCCGCCTGCCACTCCTTGCGGATAAGATTTTTAAAGCCAAGTTTTTTCAGACCGGCATGGATTTCTTCAAACACACGCCTGTGTCTTTCCCACTTCTCTATTTCACCTTCAGCAAAATATTCTTTCAACGCCTGGCTGGCCGCATATACAGTCTGTACCGGAGGAGTAAAGTGCATTTCCCCAGTCTCTTCAAACACTTTATACTGAAGATACAAATTACAGTAGTAAGATCTTTTTTTGTAATCTTTAGACTTTTCAATAATACTCCGGTTGCCGATTATAAACGATAATCCTGTCATAGCCATAAGCCCCTTTTGTGCAGACGCCATACAGAAATCGATATTCTCTCTCTCTATATCAATCGGACGCATGGCCAGCGTAGATGTAGTATCTACCGTAAAGACAGCCTCATATTTATGGGCCAGTTCTCCTATCTCTCTGATCGGATTTAAAATCCCTGTTCCCGTCTCATTATGCGTTGTATGCACTAACGCAATATCCGGATTGTTTTTTAATACTTGTTCCACTTCACTGAGAACCGGCCTCTCATCTTCCGGAAATCTAAGATCAATATGCGGCAGGCCATAGTACCTGCAGATTTCTACAGCTCTTGCGCTGTAAGCCCCATTATTTATGATCAGTATCTTCCCACTCTCCGGCAAAAGTGAATTTAAGCATATGTCAATATTGATTGTTCCTGATCCGCAAAATAGAACCGATGTATATTTTACAGGATCACCGTGAACGATCTTCAACAGATCTGTTCTCAGTTCACGCATAACAGTAATAAATTCTTCTTCTCTGGGACATATATCCGGAACAACCTGAGCCATCTTTACACTGTCTGTTGTTGTCGCAGGCCCTGGATTCAATAATATATTCCTTTTAATCTGCATAACTTATCCTCCTCGACATAGCGCGTATCAGATCATATCCGTCCCAGATCAGTGAGAATTCCATCGTCCGTCCGATCGGAACGATGCGATCCACACCGTCGACTCCTGCTCTTTCCACAACATCCTGCAGTTTCTCTCTTAAATCCCCCAGATAAGATATCGTCTGGCACTTTTCGTCGCAGAACACTGTAATTTCGGCCAGGTCATTTAATTCATATTCAAAGAAAAAGCCGCTGTGATAATGGCACTTCATGACCTTTTTATCCAGTTCTGAGAGTTCTATCCTTATCAGATTATTCTTTTTCTGACTTTTATATATCTGACATTTCGTCTGAATGGCAGCCATGCAGAAAGCATCCAGCTTTCCGACTGCTTGGACGGCCTGTAGTTCGTACTTCTTATCGACAAGCTTTTGTAATTCTTCCCAGAACAGAGCTTTCGCATTTTCCACAGAACTTCCTGTCCAGAAAACAATGTGAGGTGAAGTACACGCGTTCTGATCTGAAAAATACGTATCATTATAAAAAGCAGAGGCGACTGCTTTCTTATCCTCCATTTTTATGTAATCGTCGCTCTGGATGACACAGAATGAAAAACGATCAGCAAAAGTTATGTCAAACGCTCTCGCCGAAAGTTCCGATCCGCGAATCTCTCGTATTGTATCGTCTCCTCCCCAGATCACCCTGATATTGCAATACTGCGACAGGACATCCGTACAATCGGAACTCTTGTCATATCGGACAGGATATACATAGTTTTTCATATCAGGATAATTTTCCAATGCTTTTTCCATAGCATCGCAGATCAGGTCTACCTGCGGGAAATCCTTTCCTGACAGACGCACTACATTTTTGCATCCGGCCAGGATGCCTGCTGCCAGTGAAAACGCAAAATTCACCGGCACATTTGAAGGAGCAATATGAAATACCAGTCCCCTCCCTAGCCGTTCGTTCATATCGTAATAATCCTTTTGATAAGAAAGTACTGCCGCTCTTCTACACCAGTATGCAAAGGTGATCACATCTGAATACGAGCGTGCTGAACGAATCTTAAAAATCTGACTGGAAAGCTCATTCAAAAAAATGACAGCCTGCTCAGAAAACGGATTAAGAGATGGAACTGCTTTCATTTTCTTTATACGTTCTTCGTCAAAATCTAACCGCATAAGTGTCTGAGCACCCCCTTATCTCTGCGTTTTTTAGTCTGCCAAGTATTGTAAAGTACTTCCCGTTTCTTCCGCATGGACAGTCGTCCTCACCTAATATGATCCCTTCATCTTCTGTCAGAAGAGAGTGTCCCGGATACGACTGAGGAATAGAAGACACTACCTGGACGATCCCTTGCTCGCCTATGCTGCATTGAGAAAAGTCATCTGTTCTGCGTGTAATCACATCCGAAAAAATGCTCGTATGAAGATGTCCATATTCACATTCCATAGAAATGCTGCCCGTCTGCTCCACCATACCATAGAAATCATGTATATTTTTGAGCCCACATGACACATGCAGCGCCTCTTTAAATCTTGTGGATGAGATATTTTCTGACGCAAGTTTCTTCCAACCTCCTCCATGGATCAATATTCCATTTGACAGATCCAAAGTCATTGCAGGCAATTTTTTCAACTCCTGATAAAAATGTTGCCAGATCATAAACGTAAATCCAAACAGAAAGACCGATCCTCCGCTGTGCTGATTTACAAACTCCTGTACTGCCTCCAGATTCAGCGTCATATCTTCATTCAGCGCGTAGACTTTCTTAGTACCAAACATAGAGAACCCCAAAATTCCTGCTCCTCTGGCAGAAAACATCTCTCTGTTCTTGATAACCGACGGGCAGTCGATTATGATCATCGGCATACGTGATGCTCCTGTAAAGCTGCTGAATATTCTTGCCAACACTTTCTGCTGCATGGACGACGTCTCTTTATCAAGATAGATTCTGGAAACAGCCTGACCCGTTGTACCGGAAGAAGTCATCACTTTAAAGACCTCCTCATCGGGAACACTTTTTAGCACAATCTTTTTAAAAAGGCTAACCGGGATAAACGGCGCTTCATCGTAATCCATTTCTCCTTGCACATCAATCCCTGCTGCATCCAGGATGTCTTTATATTTGTTGCAATGGCTGTAATGAAACTGTGTCAGTTCCCGTACTCTGTCAGAAAGAAGTTTTCTTTTATCATCTCTTTTCAATGAATATGGATCATGCTGAAAAAATCTGTCCATCATAGAGGAAGCTCCTTGTATTGTATTTTGCCTGATTTGTTCTTTGGTATTTCTTTCAGGATTACCACTTTGAAAGCACTGTGGTGGAGATTCATCTTTGTCGCAAGGTACTGACTGACCGGATCTTTTAAGTCTTCATCCAGAAGATAGACATGCATCAGGTCGTCCCTTCCGGCACAGGCACATTCAATATCGAACTCCTGCCTGATTATCCTCTCGCATTCATCAAGATTGATGCGTTTTCCAAAAATTTTCAGAAATCTTTTTTTGCGTCCTACAATGTAATAATATCCATCTGCATCCCTTTTTGCCATATCGCCTGTCACCAACCTGCCATGACGTTTATCTCCCAATGCAAGATCCTCTTTCTTTTCTGCATATCCAAGCGTCACATTCGGTCCTTCATAGACGAGTTCTCCCACTACATCAGCATCATGGATTTCTCTGCTTTCCGCATCAATCAGTGATAGTTTTCCACCGGGTATCGCAATCCCTATACTGCCATATTTTTCCACGGACTTCTGCCATGGTAAGTAGGATATACGTGCTGTTGCCTCTGTCTGTCCATACATGGCAAAAAAGCGGATACCTTCTTTCTCCGCATATTCTGCAAGTTCTTTGTGTAGTTCGGGTGATAATTTAGCCCCCGATTGAGTGAGCGTATGGAGAGAGGAGAGTTCCATCTTGAAAAATCTCAGCCTTTTTAACATCTCATATGTATAGGGCACGCCCGCCATGCTCGTAGCTTTCTGAGTTTTAAAAAAATCCCAGAATTCTTTCTGAAAAATACTTTTTGCAGTGAGCAGTATGATAGCTCCGGCAAGCAGATGGCTGTTTATCACAGAAAGTCCATATGTATAACTCATCGGAAGGTTCGTTATCGGTCTCTCCCTGTCGTCGATCTCAAGATACTGTACAATAGCCCTCGCATTAGACATTATATTTTCATGGCTCTGGCGAACCAGCTTTACTGTGCCGGTAGATCCTGACGTAGTCAGCAGCAGTGCGAGATCATCATTCAGACATGCTTTTCCATATTCTGTTTTCAGCAGAATATAGCCGCTGTCCTCTCCGCATATCTCATATGTGAACTCTTCTTTTCTTTCTCCGGGGAGCCAAAGATACTCCGGCTGATATGTTTTGATCAGATTTTTAAGAAAGTCCTGATCAATTTCTCCGTCAAGGAGAAGAGGCACGACTCTGTTGCAGAGACTGGCAGTATAACCTTTCAAAGCCCCCATCGTATTGTGGCATAAGATAAAGATCAGCGTTCTTTCCGGAATCCATTTTCGATATATTTTATGAAACCGAATGAGTTCCCCATACGAAAGGCTGGAGCCCGTCTCATCAATAGCTGCTACTTTCCCGGCGTCCTTTTTCTCAAGCTCAAACATCACATTTTCCTCCGTTGCCGTAGTCACAGCTCGATATCATACTTCCTGAGAATCTCTATTCCCTTTTCATATGAAGAAAAGTCTATGATATCATCTGTATCCAGCATAATGTCAAATGCTTCCTCCAACATAGCCGTCATTGCCATATGACCAACAGAATCCCAGTCCGGTATGGACTGATACTCCAGACCTTTCAGTTCATCCTCGCTCACCTTAAATGCATCCATTAAAATTTCATTGTACTTTTTTAAATTATCCATTTTTCTCTCCTTTGCTTATTTATATATCACGCCATTTCCGGCATATCCGCTGTGCAACTTCATCCGGTGTGAGTCTTTCCTGCTCAAGAAGATACTCATATGAAGCTGCATGAGGATATCTGTCATTGATGCCTATGATTATCTGTTCTGGTGCATCACCCAGGGAACTGAGCACTTCTGCTACAGCCGAACCGAATCCACCCAAAACACTGTGCTCTTCAATGGTAACGATCAATCTGGTTCTGCACGCGCCAAATATGGCTTTCTTATCCAGCGGTTTGATCGTATGAAAGTCTGTCACACTCACAGATATTCCCAGCTCTTCCAACAGACCGGCCGCTTTCAGCGCTGTGTGAACCATGGTGCCTGTAGCAAGAATAGCTACGTCGTCTCCCTCTCTTAGAGGGATTGCCTTTCCTATTTCAAAATCATAATCTTTATCATACACGATAGGATTCATCGGCCCGCCTGTAAGCCGCAGGTAAACCGGTCCGTCTGTCTGCGCTGCTGCAAGAGTGGCCTTTACCGTCTCGGTACAGTCCGCCGGAGACAGGATCGTGATATCAGGTATACTTCTCATCACGGACAGATCTTCCGTACTCATATGTGTCGGCCCAAGTATACCAACAGAATACCCCGCTGTAAGTCCGACTAGTTTAATATTCTGTTTCATATATCCCATGTTTACACGCACCTGATCCGCACACCTCATCGATGCAAAAGTGGCATAAGTAGTCGCAAATGGAAT
The DNA here is from genome assembly GCA_944375765.1 of uncultured Mediterraneibacter sp. Taxonomy (GTDB): domain Bacteria; phylum Bacillota; class Clostridia; order Lachnospirales; family Lachnospiraceae; genus Mediterraneibacter. The sequence continues at coordinate 73,387 of CALWAR010000034.1, forward strand.
CAGCCCCTCTTTCGCCATTCCCGCTGCGACGCCGATCATGTTCTGTTCGGCTATCCCCAGATTATAATATTTATCCGGATATGTTTCACTGAATCTGGTAAGGCATGAATAAAATCTGAGATCTGCCGTCAGCATCACAATGTCATCATCTATCTCAGGCAGTTCCATAGCGGCCATACCAAACGCTCCGCAGCTTCCAAGCCTTGACCATATTTTTATACTAGCACCCGAGTAATCCATGATATGCTTCCTCCTGTTCCTGCATGGCTTTTTCATAATTCCGCGCGGAAAGATTGCTGTTATGCCATGCAGCATTATTCTCCATGAACGAAACGCCTTTTCCTTTTACAGTGTCTGCTATAATTGCTTTCGGACCATCTCCGGGCAACTTAAAAGTCTTATATAATTTCTCGACAGAATGTCCATCCACAGAATAAGTCTCCCATCCGAATGCTTCCCACTTCTTTTCCAGACTTCCCAGAGCCATGATATCATCCGTCTGTCCATCATACTGCAGATGATTTCTGTCTATCACCGCTGTCAAATTGTCCAAAGCATAATGGCTGGCTGACATAGCGGCTTCCCATACCGAACCCTCATCACATTCTCCGTCACCCAGTACCACATATACATGAGCTGGACTTCTTTTTTTCTTTAACGCAAGTGCCTGTCCGACACCAAAAGAAAGTCCCATCCCAAGACTCCCACTTGAACTTTCGATACCAAGATCCATATTTAAAGACGGGTGCGCATATAAATCGGTATTGTTCTTTTTAAAAGCAGTCAGGTCGTTAAGCACCCCCTTTTGCTTAAGCGCTGCATAAAGAGCCATCACGCCGTGGCCTTTGCTCAGAATGAAACGATCCCTTTCCGGCCATCTGGTATTATCCGGATCATATTTCATGACTGCCAGATAGAGTACAGCCATGATCTCTACCATAGACATGGCCCCACCCGCGTGCGCGCCAGCCGGGCCGGCAGAATATGTCATTTCTATAATATCTTTGCGCATTTTTATAGACGCTTTTTTGCACTGTAGCATCAGTTCTTTCTCATCCACGGTTTTCTCCTCCATCAACTCGTATTGTCTGTCCGCTGAAAACAGGGGCCTGAACGACACCCTCCGCGATCACTTCCGCAATCTCACGTGGTTGTGCCAGTCTCTGCATCGCAGAATAATTCACCATATTTTCCTTAGCCTTTTCTTCCATTCTCTCAGCCATGCGGGTATCTGCAAGCCCCGGCGCCACCGCAAATGCATAAATATTCTCCGTTCTGTACTCCTGCGCCAGTTCTTTCGTCCATTCGATCATCGCTGCCTTACTGGTTCCATATGCGGAATTCCCCTGGGATAAATCCTGACCGGCGATCGAAGCAACATTTGATATCACTCCGAACCCGTCCTCCCGCATCTGTTTTAACAACAGATTTGTCAGACACATATGCGAAATCAGATTTATATCATATATTTTCCGAATTGTTTCTACTCTCGTAGTCTGGAAGAATCCTCCATGAGCTGCTCCGGCATTATTTATCAGTATATCTGTTTTTATCTGATCTGCACGCAATTCCTGTAAAAGTGTACCTATGCTCTGTTCATCAGAAAGCTCAACATATTTAGGAAATATCTCAATATTGTATTTATATCCCAGTGCATTGATCTCTTTTTCAAAGCTGTCACCTGGTCTGTGCGCACAGGCTATGATTACTCTCTTTGAAGAACTTCCGCCGACCGGATGTAGATCCTGCTTTCTTTCACACAGTACTTCAATGATCTTCATCCCCAGGCCGCCGGCTGCACCTGTCAGCAGAACGCCGTATTTCTCATTGCCCTGCCCGGTTCTCTTGCTATGTATCCGGATTTTATGCAGCTTTTGTCTTTCGTCTACTTTTACAGTCTGTCCATTTACAAAAGATGCCTTTCCCGATGCAAGAAAAGTAACTATGCCTGCTACCGTTTCTTTGCCGCCATCATCCTCACCGCTTTCTCCGATCCGTCTCCCTGCCTGCCTTAAAGCCACAGCATTCACACGGATTCCCTGTCTCCCTACTTCCGCCGCAAGTGTTTTTGTCCAGGCGAGGACTGCAGATTTTGAAACCCCCCAAGCCGAGCACTCACCTGAGTATAATTTTCCTGGTTCCGAAACAATATTGACGATCGTACCTCTCCCGTTCCGAACCATCATTTTTAAAATCATCTGCGTAAGATCCATCCAGGCAAACAAATCTGTTTCAAAAGCGTCTCTTATCCTGGTGATCGACGTCAATTGAAAAGATCTGCCATGGACGCCATCTATATTATTTATCAGCACATCTACCAGCTTTTTCTCCTTCATAAGAGAGCGGATCGCCCTCTTTATCTCATCAGAGTCTCCCATGGCAAAATAAACCGGAAAAACATTTACGTTAAACTCTTTTGATATAGCTTTGACCATTTTCTCGAAGCTGTCTGTTCTCTTCTCCGAATGAGCAATAATATCTGCCCTTTCAGACGCAAAAGCTCTGATCATGGCATCTCCTGTTGCTCCATCCGCTCCGGCGATCATCACATATTTCCCTCTAAACGAATTTGCGTGTCCCATCTTGTGCTCCTGTCATACATCTGTCATAATGAACATCGACTGTTTATCAAGTGAGATTATACTTCTTTTGTCTTTAATAGTCAAATGCCTCGCATGACTTGTCATCTGCTTTAGATTATAAAATAACAGAAACGGTTTCAGTCTCCCGGTATTTCATACGATTAAACGTCATACGCGGGATCAACTGCTTTTAGTTCATCAAATGTATCGATTTCTATAATATCATCCTCATAACACGGGCGAACATTGATCTTATGATGATCTTTAAAAATTCTCATTGACACTTCATCCCAATACCGCTCCTTGCCTCCCGGCATATGATACACTGTCTCGATTTCATGTGCAATTTTTTCTCCTTCTTTTTCATCCCAGTAAGAGATACCGTACATTTGATAACAGTCTCTCCCTCCTACCGACAATTCCTGTATAATTCCATCTTTTACCTTAAAGCACCAGTCGTCTGTAGACTCTGTATATTTCCCAAGATAGTTAGTTTCATACTCATATTTGCGAATCACTTTCGGATTATTCAACAGAAGATCTGCTTCGCACACATATGCGTTTTTAAGAATATCTCTCACTATATATACAGAAGATATGTTATTAGCTTCATCAAAAAATGGGTTCTGTACAAAGCGGATATGCGGATATTTATAGAGAAGGCAGTCGAACATTTCCCACAAATATCCTCTCACCAGGATTATCTCAGGGATTTCTGCCGCAATGACCGCATCTAAAAGCGTTTCTATCAGCATTTTCCCGTTTACACGTATCAGGGGTTTCGGTGTATTTAATGTCAGAGGAATCATTCTTGAACCGAATCCCGCCGCCATGATCACAGCTCTTTTTACTCTGTAAGGCTCCAGCGCTTTCACCCCTGCCCGGGTGATCTGTAATGCTTCTTTATCTCGTATTTGTATAAGTCCCATGCTGTCTGTCTCTTTTATGATACGGAACACATGTGTTTCATGACAGTGTATCTCCTTTGCTATCTTGTACGGGGAAACTTCACTGCCGTTATATTTTTCTACATAAGTCAGAATTTCAAACTGTTCTTTTGTGATCCTCACTTGATTTCTCCTTTGCACACTATCTGTATGCCATGATGTCGGGGTCAAAACATAGTGTTTTCTATGTTTGAATCTCCGCATGAACCTTGAAAATATAATATTTTACAGTATATATACCATGAGATACCATGAGAGGCTTCATGAACTGAGAATCATTAGTGCACTTCTGGCTTATATCTACGTTAATACCGGATTCTGGGCATAGCTTCCTAAACCCTTTCGGAATCCAAAGAGTTTCCTGAAATTTAAAGCGGCTATTTTGCTGCCGAACAAGACTTTACCTCTTTGTTTACCTCTTGGAAGTTTATCAAAATGGTAATTCTTTCGGATATTGACCGGAATAGTTTCTACACCATTTCTCAACCTTAATAAATTGCTGAATTCCTCACTTTGCAGATATCTCTGGCTTTTTGCTCTGTTGGATGCATTTTTTGAGGTAATAAAAGTGGCAACTTGTTTATTAATCCCGGGGCGGCACTGATCCTGATAGGGACAGCCGACACAATGGTTTAAGCTAAATGAAACTCTGCATTGCCTGGTTGTTTTGGTATAAGACTGGCTTACCGGCTCATGACCTGGTACACATTTCAGAAGACGGGTTCTTACGTTCTTTTCTTTCGTGAGAGCTATGTTATCCTGACCATCATAATCGCCATCAGTAACCAGAATGATCTCTTCTTCGGATTTTTCCATTTCTGAAAGAGATTCCTGAAGAAAGTGACTGTCCGTATGCGTGTTTTTATCAAACTGATAATTCGTCACTTCAGAGCCATTTTTGCCTGCTCTTTCTTCCATATCATCATTTGATAGAAAGTACGGTTATCATCATTCGGGTCTGCATAATGCTTGAGTGGCTCAGAAACCATATCTGGCTGTTTCTTTGTAAGACATGAAGCATACCACCTTTCAAAAACTATTTTTAGTATAACTTGTGAAAGGCAAAAAAGCTTGTATTTACTGTAAAATATTAAATTTTCAAGGTTCTGTTTCTAAGGCTTTTGACCCCGACATCATGCCATAGGTATAAGTATAACATACAGCATGAAATTCTGACTACACTTTTATGCTTGAGTTTACTCGGTGAAATCATTTCCTTTCTTCCCTTTTCCATCAATTTGTGAGAGCGCATTGTCTTTTATTCCTCTAAATGGCACTTGCAGAAGACTGTTCCTTCATCTTTGTACTCTTTTTTAATCTTATCTAAATGACATTGACGCCTGAACTGTTGCTCTTAAACTCCAAACCTGGTGAGCAAGCGTCCCCCAAACCCGCTTCTTGGAGAAAATTTTTGGGCGGGTACAGGATTCAAACCCCTGGACACCTCATCAATACTAACTTCCCCGCGGTAAGCATATACAGTTTTTCCCGTTGTATCCGCCAGAACCTGCGCGGTCGATGGTAAGAACGGCATACTTTCTGCTCCATGACAGCTTATTAGCTTAATTCTATTTATCGCAGCAGGATTAATACCCAGCTCACGTATTTTTCTCCATAATTTATCTGCAAACTCTTCTCCTGTCAGCGCCCTGTGATAAGGATCCTTGTCTGTCGGAACCCGGAAGTCAGCGAAAACTATATTTTTCCCTCCATGGACGATTACTGCAAGTTCTGTCTTTACCGGCTGAGCGTTTCCCTGTTGCTGTAGATATACATTATGCAAATCGGGCGAAACGCTCCCTTGGGTTTCCCACTGATCCGCTTCCGATCCATTAAGTTCCAGTACATACCTGTTATTATTAAAATCAACATTTCTAAAAAGCTCAAACTCATTTCCTGTTGTTTTCGGCACGATATAGTGGTCTGCCAGCTTATAGAATGAACCCACTACGCCCAGTGCGCCGCCTCCGATGATTCCTGCAATATTGGACGCCTGTGACCCGAACGGGATCATTCCCGCCAGAGCGGCAATACCAACGTTTGCCGACACAACGCCGGCCGCCGTCGCCTGAGGAGACTCATTAAGCTCTGGAAATTTGCCTGCCGCCCACTCTTTGGCATAGTTTGAAGCCAGGGTAGCTGCTCCCACAAAAGCGCCCGTCTGTAAAGCAGAGAGAAGTCGTTCATGAAAACCGCCGTTTGTAAAAAGCATTGCTCCCACAGCCGACGACGTCGCTGCTGCCGCGGCAGCCCTGAGCGGCGTAATCGCACTATAAGCAAATCCGAGCAGACCGCCTGTTCCGGCAACTACAATGGCTTCCCCCGCCTTGATAAGCCACGCGGGAAAATTCCCAGAAACGTCCCGGAAAGCTTCTGGATTATCAAGACAATAAGCGTACAGATTAAGCCCAGACATCTCTGCAGACGCAAACACCGCGTCGTCAGAGGTTATCATACGTCCAAGCTCGGGCGAATAATATCGCGCGCCAAAGTAATACAGTCCGCTTTCGGTATCATATTCTTTTCCGGCAAATCTGTACGGCACAGCAGTTTCCGTTTCCTCCGACTCGCCATAAGGGCTGAAATACTCCTGATGGAGCATTTCCCCGTCGCCGCCAAGCGTAAGTATAACGCTGCCGCCAAGGTCGGTTACCTGCCACAAAACACTTTGGCTTTCTGCCGTTTTGAGCAGCAGGGCGTTTAATCCTCTGCCAAACTCAAGCCTAAGCGTTTCCAGCTCTCCATTTATGAAAGCATAATCCCCCGCAAGGGGTTCTCCACTGAAATAGACGGTATATCTTTCTTCAGATTCTGATTTCTGAGCGCGGCTTCCCTTTGCATCATAAGTATACTTTTCCGGGAAATTTTCACTGCCAACAGACGCCAGGCGGCCAAACTCGTCAAAAGAAATCTCTTTTTCATTGATAAGCTTCCTCAATCTTCCGTATTCGTCATAACAAAGTTCAGAGCGCGCTCCGTTTAACGTAACCGCTTTGATACGGTTGCTGTCGTCTGAAATTTCATAGTTTCTTGTAACGATCGCTTTGCCCGAGGAATCACGGCGTACAAAATCCGTCATATTTCCGCCGATATCATAGGAATATTCTTCGCCTGATCCAAGCTCTCCCAGCGTCGTTTCTGAGCGGATGAGACGGTTATAAATATCATACTCAAATTCCGCTGTAAACGGATCCTGATTCAAAACATGAAATGCCGCAGAGGACGGATTTCCCTGAGCGGTATAAGTATACGCAGCTTCAAAGATTTTACTGTCATTCAGACTTACGGACATATTCTTTAGAAAATGAGCGGCGGCGTCATAATTTAAACTGCCTTCTATTCCGCCGCTTAAAATCTCCGAGCATATCTCCCCTTCAGCGGTAAATTTAATATTGCTTATAAGCTCTTCATTTTGCGAGAATACGGTACGTAATCTGCCTGCTTCGGAATAATCGTATTCGAGCGAAAAATTTCCTGTGGATGACTTTACAAGTTTCCCCGCATAATTATATAAATAGCTCGCCTTGACTGCTTTGTTTCCGGAATAGTTCCTGGTTATCTCCAGAGCATGCCCGAAACGATCATATTTTTCATAAACCGTCGTTCCCGACAGATCGATCCTCTTGTATATCCGCCCTTTTAAATTGTTTTCTGCCGGGTCCGCCGCCTCCTCTCCCCATATAATCTGTTCAGCGATTTTCCAGTCAGAGTCTTTTGTTTTGGTCTGAAGCGATAAAAACCGTCCGCACACATCATAAGAGTAAAGCTTTTCCGTACCATTTGTGCTTTCGTATATAAGCTTTCCGCCGGCGCCGTAAAGCTGAAAGGAAGTCCCTGCGTCCACAGAAACAGTTTTTACGGTATGTCCCAGCTTGTCGTAACTGTAGATTATATTTTCCTTTCCAGGCTTTTCAAATCTCCCGTCAGAAAGAGCCGATATATTTTTTCCTGTTCTCCTTATTTTACAGCACAAAGTATCTCCATCGGATTCCTCAAAAGACTCCGAGAAAATATTCCCGCAAGGGTCGAGATCATATCTTATCGTTACTGGATTTTCCGAACTTATACGACGGTCTCTCTTCGTCATGCTCCACGGTTCATATGAAAATTCCTGCTCAAGCCAGACGACGTCATCTTCATTATGCGGTGTAAACACCTTAATGCTCCGCCCAAACTCATCATACTGAATGCCTGTCGGGAAACCGGTCGGTCCACCGTTTGGCTCATCGCTGTAAAACGGCGGATATTCGAGGATTTTCATACCGCCGGCGGTAATGCATTTTTCTGAAATGATCCAGTTATCCGCGTCAAGCGCCGAACGGCTCAATACCCTGCCGCAGCCGTCAAGGCTGGTGACAGAAAGTGAGAAATCTTCTTCCCCCGGGTTTCTTCTGAATATCTTTAAGACTCCCGGCATTATGCCGGAAAAATCGTTATAAAAAAACACGTCGACGCCGTCTGTCAGAAACGCCCCGGGATTTTTTATAACATCTTCGGCAGAAGACGGCTCCGGAAGATACTTTATTGCCGCGCTGTACGAAAGCCCGCTTAAGTTTCCGAAGGAATCATATGCATAATATTCCGTGTTTCCGTTTAGATCGGTCGACGACGAATACCTGCAGATATCATAGTCCGGCGTATATTTTTCCGTCAGGATCATGCCGCCCGGCGATCTGTGATTTACAGAGGTCAGAAAAATCCCGCTGTCGTCATACAAAAGATCCGTAACATCTTCTCCGAGCTTTACTGCATTTACGGCATAAAAAAGCTTTGGATCATACGAATATTCCTCTCCCGATACATAATACCCGTTGTTTTCAAAACAGTA
>CALWAR010000035.1 GCA_944375765.1 uncultured Mediterraneibacter sp.
AGATGAAAACGGTAGCGCTTATGCTCAAGGCGATCCATGCGCAGGAAAGCAAGGAAGCCGCCCGTGAAAAAGCAATCCAGGTAGCGGAGAAACTCCGGGCCATGAAGCTTGCCAAAGCTGCCAAGAAAGTAGAGGACGGAATCGAAGAAACCTTGACCTATATGGATTTTCCTACGCAGCATTGGACCCGGATCCGGACCAATAACGCTATTGAGCGCCTCAACCGTGAGATTAAACGCCGTACAAAAGCGATCGGTGCTTTTCCTGACGGGCAGAGTGCCTTGATGCTCGTATGTGCCAGACTGCGTCATGTAGCAGCAACCAGTTGGGGAGCCAGACGCTATATGAATATGGATCATCTTTTCAAAACAGAAGAGGATCTGCTGTCTGATATCATAGCCGGCTGACTACCGGCTGCTAAACGGCTAGGTTTTAATTTTGCGAAAAACTATTGACACTATCCCTGCTCAGTGCGCAGCATCCCGTCCTGACTATCAAACTATTGACACTATCTTCCCGTGTAAGGAAATGGCTATGTATAAAAATGGGCATAAAAAAAGCCGGAGGATTTTCGCAAATTGAAAACCTTCCGGCTATGTAAAAAATCTTCATTCTATATTATATTTTTGTAATAATTCATCTGGGAAATTCCAAATTCTAGACTGACGTAGCTGTGTTAAACGACTTTTACTATCAACTTCCCAAAAACGTCTAAAATCAAATCCTTGTTTTAATCTTTTATTAACTGCATAAAAACTCATATCTACCAGATAAGCCACAAATTCTTCCTTTTTCTTACTTTCTGAAGTGGTAGAATCTTTAATTATATGAAGATATCGCAAATTTGTTAAATTTTTTAATAATATTTCATGTTTTTCTTCCAATACTTTAGGATATAAAATAACATTCGTGTTAAGTTCTCCAACGACTTTTTCATTTAATATTTCAACAGCTTCACGTATTAATTCTGGTGGAATATCTGAATCATACTCAATATTATTGTCTTTATCATCTCTTAAACTTTTAACAACAGTATATACATGTTCTTTTTTTATTGTAGGCGCATTATCCTGCTGTGCAGTTCTTACCAATTCTGCAAACATTAATAAAAAATCTCTTGGTACTCCTCCTGTCGCAATAATAGAATAGAGCAAGACTTCTGGATTATTAAACAAATCCTCTATATCCTGTTTTCCAATTGCTAATCCTGGATTAATATTTGCTAAAATTCTCAATAGATAATCTTTTGTTCTATCTAGTTCAGATAAATCATAATCCAATTTGATTGGTGAAAAATCATCTTTATATGACATATCTACATTACCTTTTTGATTCATACGCAATCTATATGGCAATGTTGCAATTTTAAAACAAAATGAGTTATCAACACAATTTTTATATACATCATGCAAATATTGAGTAATTTCCGGCTGAGTATCCATTGGAATTTGATAAAAATCATCTAAATAAATAAAAATTCCTTTTTCCATAATTCGCTTTATTTCATTAAATAAAAACGATATAATCTCTCTCTGATCCTGTAATAATGTTTGTTTTTTGTAAGTTCTTGTATACGAAGATTTTACTTCTGTCGAATTCAATTCTTTCATTTCAGAAATACTATGTGTAGAACAAGTTTGGAGCGCACTTAAAGTAGTGGATAATTTACTCTCTATAATTTGATACCCTCCTTGTAATTTTATGTTCATATCTACAGCACTTTTTACTTCTGCTATATCTTCGTTTCTTATTGTTGTCTCGTTCTGATGTTTTCCTTCTTGAGAAAACTCATATGTTATTTCTTCCGGTTCTGATTTTAGTATTTCTAATACATATATTTCTTTCTTTAATATTTTAAGAATTGTTTTACATTCATCAAATTGATTTTTAATTTTCTTATCTCTTTTTCTAAATACCCAACAAATAACACCTGATATTCCTTGGTATTGTTTTTTATACACTTTTTTTATATCGTTAAAATAATCATTAAAACTTTGCTGTATCTCAAAGAGTGTACTGTAAATTATTTTCAAAATAATATCATTAGCATTTTCATTTTTCATAGGCTGGATGTCTATTGGCGCAACTATATTATTACTCATTTTTATAGATGCTAATATCAAAGTAGTTTTCCCACTACCACGCCTACCAAATATTAAATGATTATTAGGCACCGTTAATTTATCAATATTATTGGCAATATCAATATATTCAATATTATCATTTGTTTTGTAATCTGCTACTTTTCTTCTTCTAACCCTTTCGATATCCAGTAATAACTGTCTCAACTTCTCACTGTTTATGTTCATATAAATACTCATGCCTTTCTTTTGTATCTTATAAATCTAATTTAATATTTTTTTACTCTATACAAAAATTTTTCTTGGTACAAACAAAAGTCACAACTCTTACCTTGTGTTATTTATCCTATTTAGTATTGTTTATACCGCATAATATGGACAAAATAACCCTCAGCAGCACTAAATAACACTGTTTCTAAAGCGTAAATATACTAGGAGACAAAATATTCTGTTGAATATCCTAATCTTTATCCCCAAATAATTATAAATTATCTTTTTTTATCAAGCAATATACCACTTCCATAATTTTGAAATTAAGTTCTCATTAAAACCTCCTAAAAACAGATTGTCTCTATATCTAAAAGTAGTATGGCTATGTATGATTCCCGATTATTAAACGGGAATTTCCTCCTCTTCTGTTTCTAATCTTTTATCCTCAATCACATCATAAAAATCAAAAATAAATTCTGATACAAAAGCGTCCTGTAGCTCTTCCGACTTTTCCAACTGTATGATCTCCTGCGGCCATTCCGTACCGGCAATACCAAACAATCCTCTCATCATATGGAAAGCCCCGCTGATTCTGCCGGTATCAACCAACGCAGCTATGGCAAAATAAATATCATCCATATCCGAGATTTTCTGGCTATTGGAAAACAGTTTTTCGATCAAGGGCAGTGTATAGTCTCCGGAAATCAGATTTACAGTAAAATCCATATATTTATAGAACGCAGAAAAGCCCTTGAAAACACCCGTTTTACGGGATTTTCAAGAGCTTCCAGCATCTTACGGTTTATAAAATTACATATCTGTTTTGCTGTTTTCCGAATTACATTCCAGCCTGTGCTGCCACCTCTGCCGCAAAGTCGTCGACTTTTTTCTCAATGCCTTCGCCTGTCTCGAAGCGGATAAACTTCTTAACTGTTACATTGGCATTATTTTCTTTCGCAACTTTGGCGACATATTTTGCAACTGTAAGGTCGCTGTCCTGTACATATACCTGATCGAGCAGGCAGATCTCTTTCATCTCCTTGTTGAGACGTCCGATGATCATCTTCTCAATGATGTTGTCCGGCTTCTCCGGATTCTCTTTCTTCGCCTGAGCAAGCAGGATCTCTTTCTCGTGATCAAGGTATTCCTGTGAAACTTCTTCACGGGATACATACTTCGGAGACATAGCCGCCACCTGCATAGCTACATTCTTCAAGCATGTCTTAATCTCGTCGTTTACAACGTCTGTGTCGGCGACTACAAGTACGCCGATACGTCCGCCGCCATGGATATAGGATACGACGCATCCGTTGTCGGCGCTTACTTTCTCGAATCTTCTGATGTTCAGGTTCTCACCGATAACTGCGATCTTCTCAACAAGCGCGTCTTTCACAGTCTTGGACGGATCTGCCGCCCATGCTTCCGCCATAAAAGCGTCCATATCAGCCGCGTCTGTATCTGCCACCTGATTTACAACAGCCTCTACAAAGCTCTGGAAATCGTCATTCTTGGCGACAAAGTCCGTCTCGGAGTTTACTTCTACAATCGCTGCCACTTTATCGTCTCTGACGATCGTCTTTACGATACCCTCTGCCGCGATCCTGCCGGCTTTCTTCTCAGCCTTTGCCTGTCCGTTCTTTCTAAGGAACTCAACAGCCGCGTCCATATCTCCGTTTGTCTCTGCAAGAGCTTTCTTACAGTCCATCATGCCCGCGCCTGTCATTTCTCTTAATTCTTTTACCATTCCTGCTGTGATTGCCATGATAAATTCCTCCATTTAAATCAAGATATTACTCTTCTACGGCTTCTTCCTCTGCCATCTCTTCTCCGGCTTCCTCATAGTATTCTTCCTCTGCGCCGGCAGCTTCTCCCTGGTTTGCCTCAACGACAGCGTCAGCCATCTTGGAAACGATCAGCTTAACCGCTCTGATCGCATCGTCGTTGCCCGGGATCACATAATCAAGCTCTTCCGGATCGCAGTTTGTATCGCAGATACCGATCAGCGTGATACCAAGTGTATGAGCCTCCTGTACGCAGATCCTCTCTTTCTTCGGATCAACTACGAAGATCGCATCCGGCAGTCTCTTCATCTCTTTGATACCGCCAAGGTTCTTCTCAAGTTTCGCCCACTCTTTTTTCAGTGCGATGACTTCCTTCTTCGGAAGCACGTCGAATGTTCCGTCCTCTGACATAGCCTCGATCTCTTTGAGTCGTTTCACACGGCTCTGGATCGTCTTGAAGTTTGTGAGCATACCGCCCAGCCATCTCTCGTTTACGTAGAACATACCGCAGCGCTCAGCCTCTGATTTGATTGCATCCTGAGCCTGTTTCTTTGTCCCTACGAAAAGGATCGTGCCGCCCTCTGCGGCGATTTCAGAAACGGCATTATATGCGTTGTCGACCATCCCTACAGATTTCTGCAGGTCGATGATGTAGATCCCATTTCTCTCTGTGTAGATGTACGGAGCCATCTTGGGGTTCCATCTTCTTGTCTGGTGTCCGAAGTGTACACCTGCCTCTAAAAGCTGTTTCATTGAAATAACACTCATGTTTCTTTCCTCCATCTGGTTTTTGATCTTCCGTATGTTTTGTTCTCTGAGACCGTTCCGTGATCCGGTTTTGGCACCGTCAGAGAAATCCGCATACGTGTTTTTTTGCAACGTTTGTAGTATATCACAGAAAAAACTGCATTGCAAGGATTTTCCACGATACGGTCAAGTCTGTTTCATGACGAGATTCACGATCTTCTTCGGCACATAAATCTCTTTGATCACTTTGCCAGTCAGCTTGTCGGACACGGCGTCTTTCCCGGCCGCGATCGCCTCGTCTTTCGTCGCCTCGGCGGAGATGCTGATGACCGCCCTCGTCTTACCGTTGATCTGTACCGGGATCTCAATCTCGTCGTCTTTCATCTCGTTCTCATCGTAAGTCGGCCATCCCGCCTTGAAGACAGTCTCTGTATGGCCTAACTGCTCCCACATTTCTTCTGCGAAATGCGGAGCAAACGGTGAGATGAGCACTGCGACCGTCTCCAGCGTCTCTTTGTCGACGCCTCCCTCTTTTCTGGCAGCTTCGATAAACTTGTTGTTATACTCCATAAAGCCGGAGATAACGGTATTCAGGCTGAAGCTCTCCAGACGGCTTGTGATATCGCAGACCATCTTGTGGCGGAGCCTGACCATCTCTTTTGTGGGCCGGATCTCTTTATCCCTGCTGTCCTGGAGCAGATTCCAGAGACGTTTCAGGAAGCGGTTGACGCCGTCGATCCCGCGGTCATCCCACTCCGCGTCCAGCTCCGGCGGCCCTACGAAGAGTTCGTACATCCTCAGAGAGTCGCAGCCGTAATCGTGTACAAGCTCGTCCGGCGCAACTACATTTCCCTTGGACTTGCTCATCTTGATCCCGTTCTTTCCGGTGATCATCCCCTGATTGAACAGTTTCCGGAACGGCTCGTCAAAGTCGATCACCCCGATATCACACAGGAATTTCGTATAGAATCTGGAGTACAGAAGATGCAGCACCGCGTGCTCTACACCGCCGATGTACATATCTACCGGCAGCATCTCGTCTGCTTTTTCCCTGGAAACCAGTTCTTTGTCATTGTGATTGTCTACATAGCGCAGGAAATACCATGAAGAGCCTGCCCACTGCGGCATGGTGTTCGTCTCCCTTTTCGCCGGTTTTCCGCACGCCGGGCATGTGCAGTTCACCCATTCGTCGATCGCTGCAAGAGGCGACTCTCCGGTTCCCGTCGGCTCATAGGACTCTACGTCCGGCAGCGTCAGCGGCAGTTCTTCCTCCGGTACCGGTACGCATCCGCAGTCCGGACAGTGGATGATCGGGATCGGCTCGCCCCAGTAACGCTGACGTGAGAATACCCAGTCGCGGAGCTTATAGTTCACCGTGGCGCGCCCGAGTCCTCTCTCCTCGATGATATGCGGAGCTTCCTTTTTCAGCACAGCAGACTCCATGCCGTTCCATTCGCCGGAATTGATCATCGTTCCCGCCGCCTCTGTATAGGCTTCTGTCATATTCTCTATCTCTTTGCCGTCTTTTGCGATGACCTGCACGATCGGAATGTCGAATTTCTTCGCGAACTCAAAGTCACGGTCATCGTGAGCCGGCACACACATGATGGCTCCCGTACCGTAATCGGCAAGTACATAGTCGGACAGCCAGATCGGCGTCTTTGCGCCGTTTAACGGATTGATCGCATAACTTCCCGTAAATACGCCTGTCTTCTCCTTATCCTGCATACGGTCTACATTTGACTTCATAGACGCTTCATAGATATATTTCTCTACCGCGTCTTTTGTCTCCGGTGTAGCAAGAGAGCCGGCGAGCGCGTGCTCCGGTGCAAGCACCATAAATGTCGCGCCATAGAGCGTATCCGGTCTCGTCGTGTATACCGTGATCTTCTCGTCTCTTCCCTCGATCGGGAAATCAACCTCTGCGCCGTAAGATTTTCCGATCCAGTCTGTCTGCATCTTCTTAACTTTCTCCGGCCAGTCCAGTTTGTCGAGGTCGTTTAAAAGGCGTTCCGCGTACTTCGTGATACGGAGCATCCACTGACGGAGATTCTTCTTCGTCACTTCAGCGCCGCACCGCTCGCATTTCCCGTTCACAACTTCCTCGTTCGCAAGACCGGTCTTACAGGACGGGCACCAGTTGATCGGGAATTCTTTCTCGTATGCAAGGCCGGCCTTAAACATTTTTACGAAGATCCACTGCGTCCATTTGTAAAAGTTCGGATCTGTCGTGTTTACTTCCATGTCCCAGTCATAGAGCGCTGCGATATCATTGATCTGATTCTTGATATTCGCCACGTTCTCGGCCGTGGATTTTGCCGGGTGTACGCCCATCTTGATGGCATAATTCTCAGCCGGGAGACCGAAAGCATCCCATCCCATCGGATGGATGATATAGTATCCCTGCTGCAGTTTATAGCGGCTCCACACATCGGAGATCACATATCCCCTCCAGTGCCCTACATGAAGCCCGTTCCCGGACGGGTAGGGGAACATGTCAAGGCAGTAATATTTCTGCTTCTTGTTCCCGTTATCGTCGACTTTCGGATTGACCGGATTCTCCTCCCATCTCTCACGCCATTTTTTCTCAATTGCTCTGTGGTTGTACACGATCTTTGTGCCCATCTGTTAATTCCTCTCTTTCATACATTAATCGAACCCGTCAAATATCCACTCATGCAGGCATGGCGGCCGCTTGCCGGGCATACCGCGCAAAGAAAGCCTTTTCTTCTCACACCAAGAGACGAAAAGGCTTATTTTCCGTGGTACCACTCTTATTCATCCGCCCGCGGGCAGATGCACTCGTTCATTCTGTAACGGGAATTCCCGCTTCTGGCTGCCTGTGTCACTTGACGAGATCCTTGCGAGTCCAGTGGCAAAGTACAACCCGTTGGCTTAGCGAGGACTTTCCCGAGCCTGGCAACGTGGTTGTTTCCTTACAGATTCAGCAGAAGAACTCCAAGACGAGTTCAGAGTTTACGCTGCTGCCTCTCACCTCCCGGCAGCTCTCTGGAAACGATACGCTCCTACTACTTCTCTTCTCAGTCGTTGCAATATACTCATTTATTATAGAAAGAACCTTAAAATAAGTCAAGGAAAATTTATATCCCTCTCCTGATCTTCGACTCCCACAACACAACTTCGCCGCTCTTTAAGCTCTTCTTCACATCGATCACTCTCTGGTTCGACGATCCCCGGAATACGAGCCGGATATCTTTTAACTTCTCCACGAATCTCCCGTCCACCAGCACATCGATCATGGAGAGCATCTCGTCCGTATACTCGCACCGCGCCCTGCTTTCACTCAGAAGCTCCCGGTCAAACAGATAGCCGCTGTAGCACCAGACAGTCTTCTGAGGATACTGCTCTCTCACTTTTCTTAAGAGCTGTACGAGCGCTTTCTGATTCTGCGGTTCAAAAGGCTCTCCGCCAAGCAGCGACAGACCGTTTATATAACCCGGCGAAAGAGCCTCCATGATCTCCCTCTCTGTCTCGTCCGTGTATTCTGTCCCGTAGCCAAAATTCCACGTTTCCTGATTAAAGCAGCCGGGACAGTGGTGAGTGCAGCCGGAAACAAAGAGGGAGACTCTGACTCCCTCTCCGTTGGCGATATCACATTTCTTTATTTCTCCGTAGTGCATATTTTCTCCTGTTGTTTTCACATATTCAATATGCCAGACAGTAACAGTTCAGCACGCGCCATTCGCAAAGCCGCACTAACATGCTTACTGACACCAGATGGCTGAATTGTTATTACAAATGCAGCACTCTCTCTTTGATCTCCTGCGTCCTCCCCTGGTTCCAGAACTGGGTTCCGATATAACCGCAGGTGCGTCTCGCCACGTTCAGCTTATCCTGATCTCTGTTGCCGCAGTGCGGGCATTCCCACTCGAGCTTGCCGTCCTCTGTCGTCACGATCCGGATCTCCCCGTCGTATCCGCACACCTGGCAGTAGTCGCTCTTTGTGTTCAGCTCAGCATACATGATATTGTCATAAATGAACCGCATCACCTGAAGCACAGCGGCTATGTTGTTCTGCATATCCGGCACTTCCACATAGCTTATCGCCCCGCCTGTGGAGAGCGCCTGGAACCGGGACTCGAATTTCAGTTTGGAGAATGCGTCGATCTCCTCTCCCACATGGACATGATAGCTGTTCGTGATATAGCTCTTGTCTGTCACACCCGGTACGATTCCAAACCTTTTCTGCAGGCATTTTGCGAACTTATATGTGGTGCTCTCAATCGGTGATCCGTAGATGCTGAATCCGATGTTCGTCTCCTCTTTCCATTTGCTGCAGGCATCGTTCATATGCTTCATAACGTCCAGAGCGAACGGTGTCGCCTCCTGATCCGTATGGGATCTTCCTGTCATGTATTTCACGCACTCATACAGCCCCGCATATCCAAGAGAGATCGTAGAGTATCCGCCGTAGAGCAGTTTATCGATGGCTTCACCCTTTTTCAGCCGGGCCAGCGCGCCGTACTGCCAGAGGATCGGCGCAGCATCGGAAAGCGTTCCTTTCAGTCTGTTGTGCCTGCACATCAAAGCGCGGTAGCACAGATCCAGTCTCTCATCGAATATCTTCCAGAACTTCTCCATGTCTCCGCCGGAAGAAAGCGCCACGTCTACAAGATTGATCGTCACGACGCCCTGGTTGAACCGGCCGTAGAACCTGTACCGTCCGTTTTCGTCCTGCCAGGGGCTCAGAGCGCTCCTGCATCCCATCACCGGGAAACAGTTTCCTTCTTTGAGTTCTTTCATCTTCTTCTCGGAAATGTAATCCGGCACAAGACGTTTTGCCGTACATTTCGCAGCCAGTTCTGTCAGGTAATAGTATGGCGTTCCCTCTTCTATATTATCCTCCTCAAGCACATAGATCAGCTTCGGGAATGCCGGAGTCACCCAGACGCCCTCCTCGTTCTTGACGCCCTGCCAGCGCTGTTTGAGCGTCTCTTCAATAATCATCGCTAGGTCTCTTTTCTCCGACTCGTTCTTCGCCTCGTTTAAATACATAAATACCGTGAGGAACGGAGCCTGTCCGTTCGTTGTCATCAGTGTGATGACCTGATATTCAATGGTCTGGACGCCTTTTGTGATCTCTTTTTTCAGCCGTCCTTCCACGATCGCATCAAGCTGGTCAGCCGGGCAGTCGAATCCGATGACGCGCATCTCTTCCTCAACCTCCGCGCGGATCTTATCTCTGGAAACCTGCACAAAAGGCGCCAGATGGGTCAGAGAAATACTCTGTCCGCCGTACTGATTGCTGGCAACCTGAGCGATGATCTGCGTGGCGATGTTGCACGCCGTAGAGAAACTGTGCGGCTTCTCAATCATAGTCCCGCTGATGACTGTGCCGTTCTGCAGCATATCCTCAAGATTCACCAGGTCGCAGTTGTGCATATGCTGTGCGTAGTAATCCGAATCATGGAAATGTATGATCCCCTGTCTGTCCGCTTCTACAATATCCTCAGGGAGAAGCATCCTCTGTGTCAGATCGCGGCTTACTTCTCCCGCCATATAGTCTCTCTGCACACTGTTCACCGCAGGGTTCTTATTTGAGTTTTCCTGTTTTACGTCTTCGTTATTGCACTCGATAAGAGAGAGGATGCGGTTATCCGTCGTATTCGCCTTGCGGACGAGCGAACGTTTATAGCGGTACCGCACATAGTTCCTTGCAAGATTGAACGCGCCGGTGGCCATGATCTGATCCTCCACCATATCCTGTATCTCCTCTACCGATACTGCACGGTTCAGTTTGTTGCATTTGAATTCCACAAACTCTGCGATATCCTCGATCTGGGAGTCCGTCAGACTCCTGCTCTCGGTAGACCTGTCCGCTTTTGTCACGGCGACTACGATCTTTTTGATGTCAAATATTTCTTCTGCTCCATTTCTCTTAATGATCTTCATCCTGTCTTCTCCTCATTCTTTTATAGTTAGAACGGATCCTGTCTGCTTCTGGCGGACGGGGCGCGCCCGGAAAGATCCATATATCCGTCTGGAATCCATTCTAATACAAAATATAGTATAATGCAATCCCCAAAACACATTATCATGTATTTTCCGAATACCCTTACGCAAATCATAGATTATCATTTAAATGGATGCGATCTCTGTTTTTGTTATACAAATTTTCTGTTCCCGCACAATTTTCTGCAATTTCAGGCAATAAAAATGCCAGGGAGTCCCCGGACTTCCTGACATCATATATTATTAATCTTTAATCTGTTGGTTAGAATTGATCCTAAGACAACCTGAACCGGTTGACCAGGCTATTAAGCATATTCGCCTGTCCGGAAAGCTCCTCGCTTGCCGCCGCACTTTCCTGGCTGGTCGCAGAGTTTGTCTGAATGACTGAAGATATCTGGTCTACTC
>CALWAR010000036.1 GCA_944375765.1 uncultured Mediterraneibacter sp.
TCTTGAAAAGAAACTGGATTATTTCAGGTAGGAGGGACAGAGTATGGCGATTCTTGAAGTAGAACATCTGAGTAAAAAATTCGACCGCACGGAAGTGCTGGGCGACATAAGCTTTTCGCTGGAGAGAGGGAAAGTGCTGTCCATTATCGGTTCCTCGGGCAGCGGAAAGACAACGCTGCTGCGCTGTCTGAATTTTCTGGAACGCCCGGACAAAGGAGTGATACGCGTGAACGGGGAGACGCTGTTCGACGCCCGGGATCCCGTGACAGCGCAGGATGCGGAAATTAGAAAGAAGAGACTGCATTTCGGTCTTGTGTTCCAGTCGTTCAACCTTTTTCCCCAGTATACTGCCCTTGGCAATGTGATGCTCGCCAAAGAGCTGCTGGAGAAAGAAAA
Organism: uncultured Mediterraneibacter sp.; assembly: GCA_944375765.1. Classification (GTDB taxonomy): domain Bacteria; phylum Bacillota; class Clostridia; order Lachnospirales; family Lachnospiraceae; genus Mediterraneibacter. Next base: position 397 of record CALWAR010000036.1, read on the forward strand.
ACCGGATTATAAGGCGCGAAAGAGAGAGATCCACGAGCAGATCGGGCGGGAGGCAAAAGAGCTTCTGGATCAGATGGGCCTTTCTGACAGGATGAACAATTATCCCCATCAGCTCTCAGGCGGACAGTGCCAGCGTGTGGCGATCGCTAGAGCGCTCGCGCTCAGGCCGGATATCCTTTGTTTTGATGAACCGACGTCGGCTCTCGATCCTGAACTGACAGGGGAGGTGCTCAAGGTCATCCAGGGGCTTGCAGCTCAGGAGACGACGATGATCATAGTCACACATGAGATGGCATTTGCGCGCGACGTGTCAAGCCAGATCATCTTTATGGACGAGGGATGTATACTGGAGCAGGGCACGCCGGCGGAAGTGATCGGGAATCCCAGAGAGGAAAGGACGAAACAGTTTTTGTCCCGCTTTACAAAGGGATAGGTTCTCTGAAAGATCAGTAAGGAGCATAATATGACAGAATACAGCATGGACGCCACAGGACTCGGCGAGGAGTGCGGAGTCTTTGGAGCATATGACCTTGACGGGCGCGATGTGGCGGCGTCCGTTTATTACGGCCTGTTCGCACTGCAGCACAGAGGACAGGAGAGCTGCGGTATTGCTGTGACGGATACAAACGGCAAGAGGAGAGTCCTTTCGAGAAAAGGGCTCGGACATGTAAACGATGTGTTTGACGAGGAAATCCTCTCAGAACTTAAAGGCAATCTGGGCGTGGGGCATGTACGCTATTCCACTGTCGGCGGCACGCGGGTGGAGAACGCGCAGCCTCTTGTGATAAACTATGTAAAGGGAACGCTGGCGATCGCTCACAACGGAAATCTCGTAAACGCAGTAGAGCTCAGAAGAGAGCTGGAGTACACCGGCGCGATCTTTCAGACGACCATAGATTCCGAGGTGATAGCCTGCCATATAGCCAGAGAGCGGCTCAATGCGAAAACAGCCGAAGAGGCGGTGAAGCGGGCGATGTATAAGATAAAAGGCGCTTACGCCCTTGTAGTGAGTAGCCCCAGGAAGATGATCGGGGCCAGGGATCCTTTCGGGCTGAGACCTCTCTGCATCGGAAAGCGGGACAACACGTATTTCCTTGCTTCTGAAAGCTGTGCGGTCACTGCGGTGGATGCAGAGTTTGTAAGGGATGTGCTTCCCGGAGAGATCGTAACGATCACGAAAGACGGGATCGCCTCGGATATGAGTATGGCAGTGTCAGAGGAGAGACAGGCAAGGTGCATTTTCGAGTATATTTATTTTGCCCGTACAGACAGCACGATCGACGGGGTGAGTGTCTATCATTCCAGGATACTGTCTGGTAAGGCTCTCGCACAGTCCTACCCCGTGGAGGCAGATCTTGTGGTGGGCGTGCCTGACTCCGGCCTGGTGGCGGCAAAGGGATATTCCGAATATTCCGGTATTCCGTACGGCATGGCATTCCACAAGAACAGCTATGTGGGAAGGACGTTTATCAAGCCGAAGCAAAGTGACAGAGAGTCCGGCGTCAAGATAAAGCTCAACGTGATCCCTGAAGTGGTCAGGGGGAAACGGATCATTATGGTTGACGACTCTATCGTGCGTGGGACGACCTGCGCGAACATCATCAGGATGCTGAAAAACGCAGGCGCCACTGAGGTGCATGTCAGGATCAGTTCTCCGCCTTTTCTCTATCCGTGCTATTTCGGAACAGATGTGCCCTCCGACGACCAGCTCATTGCCCACTCGCATACAACGGAGCAGATCCGTGAGATGATCGGGGCGGATTCTCTCGGATATATGGAGATCGGAAAACTCAAAGATATGGTGGGAGAGTTAAAATACTGCGACGCATGCTTTACCGGGAACTATCCGATGGAAGTCCCGGACAGGGATATCAGCCATGCGTTCGAGTGACGCCCGCCGGAGATATGCTGACAAACGGCGGCAGTTCAGCCCGCACCATTCCTGAAACGTACGGCCGAACTGCTGCGAAAGACATGAAAATATAAAAAGGAGACCAAGATTATGTCAAACGACCGCTATGTAAGCCCGCTCTCTGAGCGCTATGCAAGTAAGGAGATGCAGTACATCTTTTCACCGGACAAGAAGTTCCGCACATGGAGAAAGCTGTGGATCGCTCTGGCCGAGACGGAGAAAGAGCTGGGGCTTGGGATCACGGACGAACAGATCGAGGAACTCAAAAGACACGCTGACGATATCAATTACGATGTGGCAAAAGAGAGGGAGAAAGTCGTCCGACATGACGTGATGTCCCATGTCTATGCGTACGGCGTGCAGTGTCCGAAAGCAAAAGGGATCATCCATCTGGGCGCCACTTCATGCTATGTGGGGGACAATACGGACATCATCCTTATGTCCGATGCCCTTAAGCTGGTGAGGAAGAAACTCATCAACGTGATCGCAGAGCTGGCAGGATTCGCGGAGGCGCAGAAGAGCCAGCCTACGCTTGCTTTCACTCATTTCCAGCCTGCGCAGCCTACGACAGTGGGAAAGAGGGCCACACTGTGGATACAGGAGTTCGAGATGGATCTCGGGGATCTCGACTATGTTCTTGGCAGCCTGAAGCTCCTTGGTTCCAAGGGAACAACGGGAACTCAGGCAAGTTTCCTCGAACTCTTCGACGGGGATCAGGAGAAGATCGACAGGATCGACTCGATGATCGCCGGGAAGATGGGATTTCAGGCGTGTTACCCTGTATCGGGACAGACTTACTCGAGAAAAGTGGATACCCGTGTCCTGAACGTATTGGCGGGGATCGCGGCGAGCGCGCACAAGTTCTCGAACGACATCCGTCTGCTCCAGCATCTCAAGGAGATCGAGGAGCCCTTTGAAAAGACGCAGATCGGTTCTTCCGCCATGGCGTACAAGAGAAATCCGATGAGGAGCGAGCGCATCGCTTCTCTGTCCCGGTATGTGATGATCGATGCGCTGAACCCGGCGGTCACTTCCGCTTCACAGTGGTTCGAGCGCACCCTTGACGATTCCGCCAATAAGAGGCTGAGCGTGCCGGAGGGCTTTCTGGCAGTGGACGGCATCCTTGACCTCTGTCTGAATGTGGTGGACGGACTTGTCGTATACCCGAAAGTGATCGAGAAGCGCCTCATGTCCGAACTGCCGTTTATGGCGACAGAGAATATTATGATGGACGCGGTGAAAGCGGGCGGCGACCGCCAGGAGCTGCATGAGCGCATCCGCGAGCTCTCCATGGAGGCCGGGCGCAATGTAAAAGAGAAAGGACTGGACAACAACCTGCTGGAACTGATCGCGGAAGATCCGGCTTTCAACCTGAGCCTGGATGATCTCAACAAGACAATGGATCCGGCAAAATACGTCGGACGGGCGAAAGAGCAGGTGGAGGCGTATCTGAAAAATGTCATAAGCCCGCTCCTTGAGGAAAACAAAGAGCTGCTTGGCATGACCGCTAAGATCAGCGTCTGAACCTGCCGGACAGAGCAGAAAATACAGCTTTCCAGTAAGACAGTGCAAAGGAATGTTGCGGGGGATTGCGGCATTCCTTTTTCTGTGATACCGTATCTTAGGATGTGACGCATGGAAAAATTATCCAGGCGATCGTGGTGATGAAAGGACGGGAGAAAAATGGAATGGTGTGAAGTACTTTACGAAGAAAGGCGGCCGACAGAGTACTTGTACAGGATCGCGAGAACAGTCTTTGTGTTCCTCGTGACATTTTCGGCAGTCATGTGGATGTGGTCACAGTCAGCGGAGAGCAGATGTGTCGGTCGTGCAGTGGGAAAGGACGACGACAGGGCGGAAGCCGGAAAGAAAGCAGCAGAGAAAGACACGGTGTCCGGACTTCTGGACGGTGCGTCAGCCGTCCCGCTGAGCATGATCCTCCTGCCGGAGATGGATCCGGAACTTTTCGGACCGGTCAGGGAGAAGATATCAGACACGGCAGACAACGGATCTGTCCCCGGACTGACTCCGGGAGCGGCTGCGGGGATGGCGCCGGTTACAGGAACGGCATCATATCCGGGGACGACAGTGACGCCGGACACGGCGATGAGCATATCGCCGGATGCAGCGGTGAGCGTATCGCCAGATACGGAGACTGTTTTATCACCGGGTACGGAGACCGTTATATTGCCGGATACAGAGATGAGCGTATCTCCGGATACGGGCGTGCCGCCAAAACCAGAGACGGATATGCCGGATGCAGGCGCGGGCGCTCCGTCGGATATAACCGCGGATCTTCCCAAAGAAGAGACTCTCCCCGAGCTTCCGGCAGAACCCGGAGACACGGCGGGAGATACTGCTGATCCGTCAGAACCTGAGGTCCCGGGAGACGAAGCCGTACCTGAAGTGACCGGCGGATTCCTTGTGGATGATTCCGGGATCATCTATGGGATATCTGATCCGTCGGCGGCCATATTGGACGGGATCATGGAGCTGCCGTCTGAAAGGTGCACGGGGATCGCTTCCGGAGCTTTTGCTCAGGTGGGCTGTGAAGTGCGGGAGATCTACATACCCGCAAATATCAGGAGCATCGAAGCAGGCGCATTTTCGGGGTTGACGTATATGGAATGGTTTGAGGCGGAACCGGGCGGTCCGTTTTGCACGTCGGAGGGAATCCTGTATTCAGAAAACGGGACGTGTCTCTTTGCTTTTCCGGCGGGCAGGACAGGAATGTTTAAAATGCCGTCCCATGTAGAGAGGATAGCAGCGGGCGCTTTCTCCGGTGCAAACATCACGGGACTGGATATCTCCTCATGTACTCTGCCGGATCCGGTCGACCTGCCCGGACACATCAGCGTTATACGGTGAGAGCGGGAGTTGTTTGTTGAAGAATCCTCCAACTTGTTTTATAATAATTTATGAAACAAAGATACTTATACGCCCTGCAGACGGCAGCGGCAGCAGGGAGGAGGGAACGCAATGAGAGAGAAGAACATACTACAGATCCTAAGAGACAGCAGGTACACTGTTGTCTTGAGCGGCGCAGGCCTGATGGCTGAGAGTGGATATCCTCTTTTGAGAGACGGACAAGAATCTTACGAGATAGAAGAGGAGTACGGGTATTCGTTTGAAGAGATATTCAGCAGCGGATTTTATTCAGCGAGGAAAGAACTGTTCTTCCGGTTTTATAAGGAAATTATCCTCAAAGCCGTGGAGACGCCTCCGGGAAAGGGATTCCATGCCTTGAAGACGCTGCAGGATTACGGGCTTATAGATTCGGTCATTACCCGCCGTATCGCCGGTCTTGAAGAAAGGGCCGGGTGCAGGAACGTGCTGAACATAAGGGGCACTGTCTTCAACAATACGTGTCCGTCCTGCGGCAGGAAGTATCCTGTCGAATATATAAAGGCGGCGAAAAGCGTCCCGCTCTGCGAGGAGTGTCTCGTGGCAATCCGCCCGCATGTATGTCTGTACGGAGAGATGATCGACAATGGAGTGATAACGAGGGCGGCGGAGGAAGTAGAGCGGGCGGACGTGCTTCTTGTCCTGGGAACAAGCCTTACGTCATCTTTGTGCGGCCAGTTGCTGCAGTACTTCAACGGAAACGATATGATACTGGTGACTGACACGGAGCACTATTCCGATCAGAGAGCGGATATCGTGATCTACGGGCGGAGCGACGAGTTCCTGACTGGCATGGTATCTGAATATGAGAAAGAAAATAAAGACTGAAATTGGAGAGAGATTATGAGCAACAGAGTAAGAACAAGATTCGCACCAAGCCCGACGGGGAAGATGCACGTCGGAAACTTAAGGACAGCGCTCTATGCATACCTGATCGCAAAGCACGAGGGCGGGGAATTTATCCTGCGTATCGAGGATACGGACCAGGAGCGCTATGTAGAGGGCGCTACGGACATCATATACAGAACGCTCGCAAAGACGGGGCTTGTCCATGACGAGGGACCTGACAGGGACGGCGGATACGGCCCATATATCCAGAGCGAGCGGCAGGCGTCGGGCGTCTATCTGAAGTATGCGAGGCAGCTTGTGGAGCAGGGGGACGCGTATTACTGTTTCTGCGACAGAGAGCGGCTTGATTCGCTGAAAACTTCGGTTTCAGAGGACGGGACGGATATCGTCGTCTATGACAAACACTGTCTGGGACTGAGCCGGGAAGAGACAGAAGCGAATCTTGCGGCCGGGAAACCGTGGGTGATCCGGCTCAATGTTCCGGATGAAGGCGAGACGACTTTCCATGATGAAATATACGGAGACATTACAGTGCCGAACAGTGAGCTGGACGATATGATCCTCATAAAGTCCGACGGCTATCCGACTTATAATTTTGCAAATGTGGTGGACGACCATCTTATGGGGATCACACATGTGGTGAGAGGAAATGAATATCTGGCGTCCGCACCGAAATATGACCGTCTCTACAGAGCGTTTGGATGGGAGATCCCCGTGTATGTGCACTGCCCTCTGATTACGGATGAGAACCACAGGAAGCTGAGCAAGAGGAGCGGACACTCCTCCTACGAGGATCTGATCGGTCAGGGATTCGTCTCAGAGGCGGTGGTGAACTATGTGGCGCTGCTCGGCTGGTGTCCTTCAGACAACCGGGAGATTTTCTCTCTTGAAGAGCTCGTAAAAGAGTTTGACTATCATCATATGAGCAAGTCGCCGGCTGTTTTCGATACGGTCAAACTCAGATGGATGAACGGGGAATATCTGAAAGCCATGGACTTTGAGCGCTTTTATGAGATGGCGGAACCGTACATCAGGAAGACGGTTACAAAAGACTATGACCTGAGAAAGATCGCCTCCCTTGTCAAGACGAGGATAGAGGTATTCCCGGACATCAACGATCAGATCGGTTTCATAGAGGAACTCCCGGAATATGACTGTGAACTCTACCGGCACAAGAAGATGAAGACAGATCCGCAGAAAGGGCTGGCGCTCCTGGAGGAGGTCCTGCCGGTACTCGAAGAGCAGAAAGATTACAGCAACGACGCTCTCTTTGAACTGTTGAAAGGATTCGCAGAAGAGAAAGGATATAAGACAGGATACGTGATGTGGCCGCTCCGCACGGCTGTGTCCGGCAGACAGAGCACTCCGGGGGGAGCGACAGAACTGATGGAAGTGCTCGGAAAAGAAGAGTCGCTTGTCAGGATAAAGAAAGGGATCGGGAAACTGCATGCAGTTCAATAGGGAACAGGAGGCTGCGGTGACTCATAAAACCGGGCCCTGCCAGGTGCTGGCGGGGCCCGGTTCCGGTAAGACGCTGACGATCGTAAACCGTGTACGGTTCCTGATCGAGACGTGCCGCGTAAAGCCCGAAGATATACTTGTCATTACATTCACCCGTTTTGCGGCAGCCGAGATGAGATCAAGACTGTCTGCTCTGATGGGCAGGGAAGTCCCGGTGACGGCGGGGACGTTCCACGGGATCTATTACGGGATCCTGAAGTGGGCCTACCATCTCGGACCGCAGAACATCCTTTCAGAAGAGGAAAAATACCGGATCCTGCAGGAGGCGGTCAGAGGGAAAGAGATAGAGGCGGCTGATGAGGAAGATTTCCTCAGGGACATCGCGGCAGAGATAGGAAAGGTCAAAAATAACAGGATTTCACCTGAGGAATACGAACCGTCGAGATGTTCGGCGGAGAATTTCTGTGAGATCTACCACGGTTATGAGACACGGAGAAAGTCGCTGCGCAAGATCGATTTTGACGATATGCTCTCTGTCTGCTGCGAACTGTTTACATCGAGGCCGGATCTGCTCGAGCTCTGGCAGAAGAAGTTTAAGTACATCCTGATCGATGAGTTCCAGGACATCAACCGTGTTCAGTATGATGTGATACGGATGCTCGCGCTCCCTGAGAATAATATCTTTGCAGTCGGAGACGACGACCAGGCGATCTACGGGTTTCGGGGAGCAGATCCGCAGATTATGTTCCGTTTCTTAAAAGACTATCCGCAGGCTGTACAGATTATCCTGGGGAATAATTACCGCTCTTCCGGCAATATTGTCAGGAACTCCCTGAAGATGATCGGACACAATGAGCAGCGCTTCCCGAAGAAGCTCTCGGCTGTCCGGGAGAGGGGCGAATGTCTGCATATCCAGGAAGCGAAAGATCCCACAGAGGAAGCGCAGTATGTGGCCTCAGAGATCGAGAGAGCGATAAAAGGGGGCGTCGCAGCGGAGGAGATCGCAGTGCTGTTCCGGATACATACAGATGCAAGAGCGGTGGCAGAGGAACTGATCGACCGGCATATCCCGTTTCAGATGAGGGAACATCTTCCCAATATCTATAACCACTTTATTGCAAAAGATATACAGGCATATTTTCGTCTTGCTATGGGATCGGGCAGCCGCGGAGATCTTCTCCAGGTGATGAACCGTCCGAAGCGCTATATCGCCAGGGACAGTGTCTCTGACAAAGGAGTGTCTTTCGAGGCGATAAAGAACTTTTACTGTGATAAGGACTGGATGCTGGACCGGATCGACCAGTTTGAATGGGATCTTAAGATGCTCAGCCGCATGGCTCCCTATGCAGGGATCCAGTATATCAGGAAAAAGATCGGATATGACGAGTTCCTTAAGGACTATGCCGGCGCCGGGGCGGATCGTCCGGATTCCTGCGAGATCCTGGCGGAGCTTGAGGAGGCATCCAGGCCCTATGCGTCTGCCGAAGAATGGTTCCGGCATATCGGCGAGTACACAGAGACACTGCGCAGGAAAGAAAAGGAGAGGAGCGAAGAAAGAGAAGGCGTCAGACTGATGACACTGCACGCGGCGAAAGGACTGGAATTCCACACAGTGTTCCTGATCGGTGCGAACGAGGGCTGCATCCCTTATAAGAAAGTGAGGACAGACGCCGGGACAGAAGAAGAGCGCAGACTCTTCTATGTGGGAATGACACGAGCGCAGGATGTGCTGAAGATAAGCTATGTAAAGACAAAAAACGGGAAAGAGAGTTCTCCTTCCCGCTTTATAGAAGAATTGCTGGAAGACGGGTGACGTCTTTTGGCAGAGTCCTGTCAGAGTTCGTCGAGATCGATATCCCCGAAGTCCTGATCTTCCATCCATTCGCTGAACGCCTCTGAAACCTGATCAAATTCTTCATCATCCAGAATATTCTCCAGGCCGGGTTCTTCATCCTCCCCGTTGTCTGTGAGACGGTAGAGATAGATCTGTCCGTCGGCATCTTCTCCGTTTTCGTCCAGAGGAAGGAGAGCGATATACTGCCGCCCGTCCAGCTCGAATATGGTGAGCACGCTGCACTCCAGCTCTTCGTCATTGTCGAGTGTCAGTGTTACTGTGAGAGATTCATTTTCGTTCATACAGATGTCTCCTTTTGGCATATTTTTCGCATCATGAGTTACTGTATCGATGGTATCAGAAAGGGGCAGAAAAAGCAAGATGTCTTTCAGTCTATTGACATTCCTTTGAAACAAGGTAGAATGAAAGGGTGGAAATAAAGCAGTATATGCAGCTTGAAAGGACAAAAGAGATGAGAAAAAAGAGGATTTTTCTTGTCATGATGACAGTGGCCGCAGTCCTGTTCGCATCAGGATGTAAACAGGACGTAGGGACGCCGGAGGATAACGCCGTGGTCGAAGAGACGGACGATAAAGAGGAGAACAGAGCCCAGGACAGGCTCTTTGGGTTCCTCTGTCCTGACATGGGAAATCCTTTTTACGCGGTGCTCAAGGATTCTGTGGCGTCTGCGCTTGCAGAACAGGGAGACCGGATACTGATCCGGGATGCAAAGTGGGATGCAGAGGAGCAGACCGCTCAACTGCAGGAGATGATAGAACAGGATGTGGAGGCTGTATTTCTCTGCCCGGTGGATCAGGAAGCTCTCACACCGGCGCTGGAAGCGCTGGACGAGGCGGGGATACCGGTAGTCGGTCTTGACATGAGGGTTGCTCAGACAGATCTGATGGACGCATATGTCGGATCGGACAACTATAATGCCGGGCAAGTCTGCGGCGAGGATCTGATGGCAAACAGGCCGGAGGGGGGCGGCGTCGTCATCGTCGAGTGCCCGGAGCTCGTCCCGGTCAATGAGAGGATCACCGGGTTCGAGGAGACGATCGCGGACGGTGGATTTGAGATCGTAAAACGGATCGACACGAAAAGAGACAACAGTGCGGCAGAGGGAGAGATCATGGATCTTCTCGGCGACGGGACCGCTGTGGACGCCGTTATGTGCGGCGACGACAGCATGGCGGTGGATGTACTTCAGGCGCTTGCCGAGGCGGGAAAGAGCGATATCCTGGTGTACAGCGTAGGCGGCTCGCCTGCCATAAAGAGCGCCCTGGCAGATCCCACTTCCCCCATGACCGGAGTGGGCGCACAGTCTCCGATCAATATGGGAAAGGCCGCAGTGCAGACGGCAACGGCGATGCTGGAAGGCGGCGTATACGAGACAGAGACTTATGTGGAGACGTTCTTTATTAACAGAGACAATGTAGACATGTATGGAACAGACGGCTGGCAGTGAGAAAGGAACGTAAAAATGAAAAAGACAAAAGGGAGACCGCAGCCATTTGGCGCGGTCGTTGACGGAAGCGGAGTTAATTTCGCCGTGCAGGTCCCTGCCGGAAAGAAATGCGGGCTGCTCCTTTACAGAGAGGGAGGAAAGGAACCGGAGCACAGTTTTGACATGTCTGAGGACGAGGGGATCGGCGAGGTGCGGTTTCTTCGGTTAGAGGACATAGAAGCTGAAAAGTATGAATATAATTATGTGATAGACGGCAAAGTGTATGTTGATCCTTACGTGCGGGAGATCGCAGGGAAGAAGCGGTTCGGCAGACGGTATGACGAAAACCCTCATCAGATACGGGGCAGGCTTGTGTCCGCCGAGTATAACTGGGAAAGCGACAGTCGTCTGCACCTTCCGTGGCACGAGGTGATCGCTTACAGCCTCCATGTCAGAGGATTCACAAAGCACAGTTCTTCCAGGGTACAGCACAGGGGGACTTACCGGGGCGTCATCGAGAAACTCCCTTATCTGAGAGAACTGGGGATTAATCAGATCCAGTGTATGCCGATCTATGAGTTCGACGAGTGCGCATCGGCAAGGATCAACTACTGGGGATACGGACCGGCATATTATTTCGCGCCAAAAGAGGCGTATGCGGCAGGAGATTCTGCTGTGCGGGAATTAAAAGACATGGTGAAAGCATGCCACCGCGAGGGGATCGAGGTCGTTCTGGAGATGCCTTTTGCCGGGGGGATCCCGGCTCAGACGGCGCTGGAATGTCTCAGGGCTTATATGCTGGAGTATCATATAGATGGGTTTGTGGTAAATCCGTACTGCGTGCCATGGGATATGCTGACCAAAGATCCGCTGTTAAAAGATATCAAGCTCATGCGCAAAGACGATACATTCCAGAATATAATGCGCCGTTTCCTCAAGGGCGATGAGAATATGGTCAACGACGTCATCCGGGCGCTCCGGCACAATTCGGCGGCGGACGGCAAGTGCAATTATATTACTACTCACACAGGCTTTACGCTTTGGGATCTTGTGTCATATGACAGCAAGCACAATGAGGCGAACGGCGAGAACAATACAGACGGACCGGATTACAACTACAGCTGGAACTGCGGAGCGGAGGGACCGAGCCGCAAAAAAACCGTAATGGAGCTGCGGAAAAGCCAGGTAAAGAACGCTTTTCTCCTTTTGCTCAGCGCGCAGGGCACGCCGTGTCTGCTGGCAGGAGATGAATTCTATAACAGCCAGAAAGGAAACAACAATGTGTACTGCCAGGATAACGAGATCGGCTGGGTGGACTGGAGCAGGCTGAAGACGGACGATTCTCTCTTTCAGTATGTGAAATCGGTCATTGCGTTCAGAAATGCCCACCCGTGCCTCCACAGGCCGGAGGAACTGATGGGATTCGACCGGACCGCATGCGGCGTGCCGGACGTATCCTACCACGGCGAGAACGCATGGCAGATCAAAGCAGAAGTTTCCAGCCGGCAGCTTGGCGTTCTGTACTCGGGAGCGGACGCAGGGGGCGTGGAATGCTTCTTCGCCTACAATATGCACTGGCTGCCTCATGTATTTGCGCTCCCGTCTCCCGGAAAAGACAAGAAATGGCGTCTGCTCACCGACGCCGGGAACAGGATGCCCGGGACTCTGCCCGAACTTCGGGACCAGAAAAAGATCGAGGTGGCACAGCGCAGCATCGCTGTGCTGGTGAGCGTAAAAGAGGAGAAGAAAGCAAGGAAGCGTTCAAGAGCGAAGAAATCTGCAGAAAAGGGCGGTGAACAGGAAAAATCATGAAAGCAGTGCAGCATTTTATCACGATCACAAAGCATAAGATACTGGTCATGAAAGAGTGTTTCCGGGTGGGACTGTACCGCCAGGGACTTCTTCATGACATGTCAAAATACAGTCCGGCTGAATTCATAGTCGGATGCAGGTATTATCAGGGAACAAGGAGCCCGAACAACGCGGAACGCGAGGACAGAGGCTATTCATCCGCCTGGCTCCATCACAAAGGCCGGAATAAACATCACTATGAATACTGGCTCGACTACAGCCTGGAGGGGAAACATGTGATGACCGGGATGAAGATGCCGGTCAACTATGCCGTAGAGATGTTCCTCGATCGTGTCGCGGCGAGCAAGGTGTATAAAGGAGAACTGTATAAGGACAGCGACCCTGTCGAATACTATCTGAGCGGAAAAGCAGGGGATCTGATGCATCCCCAGACACGGGCGCTCCTGGAACGTCTGCTCAGCATACTGGCGTCGCACGGGGAGGAGAAGACTTATGAGTATATCCGAAAGAATGTGTTAAGGCGGAAGAAAAGACAGCCTCTTTTTGGTTTGCGGCGGGCCAGAGTCCGGGCCTGGCCCGGATCCTGGCGGCCGCTTACTCCCGGAATGGCCGAAAAGCCTACTCAGGATAGTGGAGACGGCTGTCGCTGATATCTGTCAGCACATCCGTAAGATATCTGCGGGCCATATACTTTGCCATGGGAAGATTCATGTCAAGACAGTTCCCGCAGTCCTTTGCCGCCGCACCCGGGATCTCCCCCTCATAGGAGGCGATAAAAGAAAACATCTCTTTCATCAGAGGTACGATATCAGCGGAAGAACAGTCTCCTGCAAGGAGCAGATAGAAGCCGGTACGGCATCCCATGGGGCCAAAATAGATCACTTTGTCCTGATACCCGTCATGGTTTCTTAAAAAGGTGGCCCCGAGATGTTCGATCGTGTGCACCTCTGCAGTATTCATGACAGGCTCGTCGTTCGGGCTCGTCATACGGATGTCAAACGTAGTGATGACGGCGTCGTTTACTGTGTCCTTTCTTGACACGTAGATCCCCGGGACAAGACGGATATGGTCAACTGTAAAGCTTGCAATTTTCTTCATGAGCTTCCTCCTCTCTGCATACAGTACATAAGACAGAGAAAAAACTTTCTGTCCCGTCTGCTGCTTCTGTTTATTATAGTCCGTTGCAAAATAAAAAACAAGCGCATATAAGGAAAATAAAAGGATATAATTTTCCCCTTGCAGGTGATACAATATAAGAAAACGAGAAAAATAAAAAGGCTGGTGAGACTATGAAACTGACATTTATAGGAGCTGCGCACGAGGTTACCGGGAGCTGCCATTTTCTGCAGGCTGCGGGGAAGAATATCCTGATAGACTGCGGTATGGAGCAGGGGCCGGATCTGTATGAGAATCCGGGACTCCCGATTCCGGAGAAAGACGTTGACTATGTGTTCCTTACTCATGCCCATATCGATCATTCCGGGATGCTGCCGAAACTTGCAAAGAACGGGTTCAAAGGTCAGATATTCGCTACGTTTGCCACAGCGGACCTGTGCAACATCATGCTGCGTGACAGCGCGCACATCCAGGAGTTCGAGGCAGAGTGGCGCAACCGCAAGGGGAAGAGAGCCGGAAAGCCGGAGTACGAGCCCGTCTATGTAATGCAGGATGCTCTGGACGCGATCGGGCTGCTCGTCCCCTGTCAGTACGGCGAGCGTATCACGATCTGTGAGGGGATACAGATCCGGTTCACAGACGTAGGACACCTGCTCGGCTCTGCGAGCATAGAAGTGTGGGCGACGGAACAGGATGTGACGAAGAAGATCGTTTTCTCCGGAGATGTGGGCAATCAGGATCAGCCGATCATTAAAGATCCGACTTACACTGCGGCGGCTGATTACGTAGTCGTCGAATCCACCTACGGAGACCGGATCCACACAGCAAAAAAGCCGGACTACATCGGGGAATTTACCCGGATCATCAAAGAGACATTCGACCGCGGAGGAAATGTGGTGATCCCGTCATTTGCAGTTGGCAGGACGCAGGAGATGCTCTATTTTATCCGTGAGATCAAGGAAAAGAACCTCCTGCCGGAGTATGCGGACTTTGACGTCTATCTGGACAGCCCGCTTGCAATCGAAGCCACGAAAGTGTTTACCATGAACATGAAAGACTGCTTTGATAAAGAGGCTCTGGAGCTGGTCAACTCAGGCGTGAACCCCCTTGTATTCCCGGGACTCCATACTTCCACGACGAGCGATGACTCGAAGATGATCAACTTCATCGAAAAACCGAAAGTCATCATATCCGCCTCCGGCATGTGTGACGCAGGGCGTATCCGCCACCACCTCAAGCATAATCTCTGGCGTCCTGAGTGCACGGTTCTCTTTGCAGGATATCAGGCGAACGGAACGCTGGGACGAAGGCTCCTTGAGGGGGAGAAAAATGTAAAGCTGTTCGGGGAGCCCATTGAGGTGCACGCGCGGATCGAGAGCCTCCACGGCGTGAGCGGCCATGCGGATAAGAACGGTCTTTTGCAGTGGATAGGGGCTTTCCGGACGCCGATTGAAAGAGTGTTTGTCGTCCACGGCGAGGACAGCGTGACCGACAGGTTCGCGGAGACGATATGTGAGAAATTCGGCTTCAGAACATGGGCGCCCTATCCGTGCTGCGAGGTCGATGTTCTGACCAATGAGATCATAGACGAGGGCGTCAGGATACCTGTGAAGACGAAAAAAGCGGCGCAGCGGAAAGCGGATACGGCATTTGACCGTCTTGTGGCCGCCGGAAAGCGTCTGCTTGACGTGATCTACAGAAACGAAGGGCTTTCCAATAAGGACAAGGCGAAATTTGAGAGCCAGATCAATAATCTGGCGGACAAATGGGAGGAATGACAGCGGGATACCCGGGCGAAAACGCCCGGGTTTTCGTCTGTCAAGGGCCAAAAGTTTATAAAATTTCCTGACTTCCGGAATATCTTTCAGCCTGAGTGAGAATCATTCTAATTAGAAAATGCTTAGGAGGATTCTTGCCATGATGGTGAACAAAGTAGAACTGTGCGGAGTGAATACATCAAAGCTCCCGCTCTTAAAAGAAGACGAGAAAGAGGAGCTGTTTGAAAGGATCAAAGCCGGAGATGAAGAAGCAAGGGAGAAATATATCAAAGGGAATTTAAGGCTGGTCTTAAGCGTCATTAAGAGGTTTGAGGGAAGCAGCGAGAATGCGGACGACCTGTTCCAGATCGGCTGCGTAGGGCTTATGAAAGCAGTGGATCATTTCGATCCGTCGAGGCTGGTAAAATTTTCCACATACGCGGTTCCGATGATCATAGGGGAGATAAGGCGCTATCTTCGGGATAACAGTCCCATACGGGTGAGCAGGTCTCTTCGGGACACGGCTTACAAAGCGATCTATGCAAAAGAAGGATACATCAGACAGCATATGAAAGAACCGACGGTCCAGGAGATCGCGGACGAGATCGGCATCGCAAAAGAGGACGTCGTGTTCGCCCTGGACGCCATCCAGAGCCCGATGAGCCTGCAGGAGCCGGTGTACAGCGACGGGGGAGACACGCTGTATGTGATGGATCAGGTGAGCGATAAGAAGAACAGAGAAGAAAACTGGGTAGAGGAGCTCTCACTGGAGGCGGCTATGGAACGGCTCAACGAAAGGGAACGCTATATCATAACGCTCCGTTTTTTTGAGGGGAAGACACAGATGGAAGTGGCGGAGCATATCCATATCTCTCAGGCCCAGGTCAGCCGCCTGGAGAAAAATGCGCTCAAGACAATGCGCAGATATCTTCTGGGGGAATAAGAGCTGACCGTACGTGTACAGGACAAACGAATAAGAGAAAACGATTGAAATTTCCACGGCTTCATACTATCATATAGGGAGATCATTATAAGAGAGGATGGGAGAAGTCATGTATAAAGCGTGTGTGTTTGACCTGGACGGGACATTGACAGACACACTGGAATCTCTGAATTATTCTGTGAGCGAGACGATGAAAGAGATCGGCCTTGCACCGATTACAAAAGAGCAGTGCCGGGAATTTGTCGGGAACGGAGCGAAAGTCCTCATAGAGAAAGTTCTCAGGGCAGCAGGAGATGAAGAACTGGCGTATTTTGACAAGGCGCTTGACACGTACCTGCGCATCTTTGACGAGAACTGTACCTACCATGTGACGCCATACAAGGGCGTCCCCCGGATGCTGGCCGCAATGAAAGAGATGGGGATAAAGCTGGGAGTTCTCTCAAACAAGCCGGACCGTCAGACTGTGTATGTGGTTGAAAAAATATTCGGCCGGGATACATTCGACTTTGTACAGGGGCAGAAAGAGGGAGTGCCGAGAAAGCCGGATCCCACAGCGCTTCTCTCCATGGCGGAGCACTTTGGTTCGGAGCCGGAAGAAACCCTTTATATCGGGGATTCAGAAGTGGACGCTGCAACAGGAAAGGCGGCACGGACAGATACCATCCTTGTATCATGGGGGTTCAGAGACCGTGAGGTTCTGGCGGCGGCGGAACCTTTGAAGATCGCCGACACTACAGAAGAGATCCTTGAGATCGTCAGGAACAGGAGGAAAAAAGATGTTTGAATACAGTGAAGAGTGTCTCAGGACATTTTTAAAGAATCAGGAGAAACTGTTTGACGAGCCGGTTGCGGAGACGCTGGAAGAGGCGGAAGCATTTCTTGAAGACTGCATGGCAGTCGTCGTTGACTCAATCGAAGAAGTACGGGAATATTTTGAAGAGGAAGGTGTGGACGTAGACGGGATGTCGCCGGAGGAACTGGCAGAAGCTTCTGAAGTGTTTGAACTGCCCGACGGGACCTTTCTTATCGTGGAAAGTTAGTCCGGGACAGACTCCGGGGCGGCCGGATCATACGGATGGAAGCCGCAGTTTACTCGACTGCGGCTTTTTCAACGGCTGTGCGGATCGCGTCCAGTATGATCTGAGACGTGTAGGGAGTATCCTCTGACAGTCTGACCTCATCCAGCGACTGGGTTTCATAGACCTGTTCTGCGATTTCCTCTATGGCGGGCTGGATGAGAGGATACATCGTCGTAACTGTCTCGTCCAGATTGGAAAAACGTATCGAATTGATATGAGATTCATCTACAGAGACTTCTACCTCCAGATTCGTATTGTTAAGAGTGAGGGAGGAAGTATAGATGCCCGGGGTATACCGGTTCCCGGTGTCCGCCCCGCTTTCGTTCCCGTCCGGCCGGAACATAATGACGAGAAGAACGATCAGGATGACTCCGAGCGCCGCAAAGATGGCTGTATATATGATCTCTTTCATATGAAGGACAACGATTTTAGTTCTGGAACCCATAGAGTTACCTCCCGAATTGGCGGCCGCTCTCACGGCGGTCTGCTTTTTTTATAAGTGTATGACCAAAAAAGGGAAAATATTCACGGGTTTATGCGTGACAAACTGCCGACGATACTGTAAAATAGCTTTGCGGCAACGATATCGCCAAAATACGCGGCCAGACAGGCCGTCAGTGTGACGGCGCGGGAAAGGATAAAGGACATGTTTATTATAGCGGGACTCGGGAATCCGGATAAACAGTACGAAAGGACAAGGCATAATGTCGGTTTTGACGTGCTGGACAGGCTTGCGGACAGATACGATATATCTGTGGATGTGAGAAAGCACAGAGCATTCATCGGAAAAGGGATCATAGAAGGGGAGAAAGTCATCCTTGCAAAACCGCAGACTTATATGAACTTAAGCGGAGAGAGCATCAAAAGTCTCGTCGATTATTACAAGATCGATGCGGAGCATGAACTGCTCGTCATTTACGACGATATCAATCTCGGAGTCGGCCAGCTTAGGATACGCGAGAAAGGAAGCGCGGGAGGGCACAACGGCATAAAGAACATCATTGCCTGCCTCGGGACGCAGGTGTTCCCAAGAATACGCGTGGGAGTGGGAGAAAAGCCTCCCGGATACGACCTGGCAGATTATGTGCTGGGACATTTTACCAGGGCGGAGAGAGAACAGATGGATGAAGGGTACGATAATGCCGTGCAGGCGGCAGGCCTTATCCTGTCGGGGCGCATCGGGGATGCCATGAATGAATATAATAGGAAAAAGAAAGAACAGGTATAAGTTGGTGCAGCGCATCAAAGAGAGGAAAAAGTATGCAGGCTTTACTGGCTCCGCTTGCTGAACTGGCGGATTATCAGGAGATACTAAGAGACAGAAAAAAAGAAAACGGCATGATACAGATCGCGGGCTGTGTGAATTCACAGAAAACCCATCTGATGTATGCGCTTAGCGATGGCTTCCAGTACAGAGTCATCGCTTTTTCCAGTGAGGAAAAGGCAAAAAAGGCGTATGAAGAATACCGTATCTTTACAGAAAATGTGTATCTGTATCCTGCCAGGGACCTGCTCTTTTACTATGCGGACGTGAAAGGGAGATTGCTGACGGACCGGCGCATGGCGGTACTGCGCGCCCTGATCGAGAAAGACCGTCTGGAACCGGTCACTGTGATCACCACGATGGATGCGTTTCTCGACGGGCTGGCCCGACCGTCAGAACTGGAAAAACAGAGGATCAGGCTGTCCGGGGGCGGCGTGATCGATCTGTCCGGGCTTGAGTCGCGCCTGACGGAACTGGGGTATGAAAGAGTGAGTCAGATCGAGGGGCCGGGACAGTTTGCGGTCCGCGGCGGGATCATGGATGTGTTTCCTCTGACAGAGGAACTCCCGGTCAGGATCGAGCTGTGGGGGGATGAGATCGATTCGATCCGCAGCTTTGACGTGGAAAGCCAGAGGTCGGTGGAGAACTTAAACAGCGTCACGATCTATCCCGCGTCGGAGAACTGGCAGGATGATATGGAGACAGTGCCTTTTCTGTCTTATTTCCCCCGGGAAGAGAGCTTCCTGCTGCTGGATGAGCCGCAGAGGCTGCAGGAGATGTCGGAGAATGTGGAACAGGAATACTTTCACAGCAGAGAGAACCGCGCCGATTCCGGGATGAATGAAGAAGAAAATCCCCTGACTGTCTATGAGACGAAAGATATCATCAGCCGGATGAACGGATACTGCGGGATAGCGCTCACGACTCTGGAGACAAAGTGCGGCCTTTTCAAAGTACGCAAGGTATACAGCATACAGACAAAAGGCGTAAATCCGTACAACAACAGTTTTGAGCTCCTCACCCGTGATCTTAAGAGGCTCAAGAGAAATGGATACCGTACAGTGCTGATCTCAGGATCCCGTACAAGGGCGAAAAGACTTGCGGAGGATCTCAGAGACTATGACCTGAGCAGTTTTTACAGCGACGATATGGAGCGGGAGGTAAACCCGGGAGAGATCATGGTATCATGCGGCTATGTCGCTGAGGGCTACGAGTATCCGATGCTTAAGTTCACGGTTATTTCCGAGTCCGATATCTTCGGCAGAAAGAAAAAGAAAAAACGGCGCAGAAGATACGAAGGACAGAAGATCCAGGACTTTGCCGAGCTCAAACCCGGAGACTACGTCGTCCATGAAAATCACGGCATCGGGATCTACGAGGGCATCGAGAAGATCGAAGTGGAGAAAGTCGTCAAAGACTATATGAGGATATCTTACGCAGACGGCGGGGCGCTCTATATCCCAGTGGCACAGATGAACCTCATCCAGAAGTACGCCGGGGCAGACGCGAAAAAGCCCAGGCTCAACAAGCTGGGGACCGTGCAGTGGGGGAAAACAAAGACACAGGTGAAAAAAGCGGTGTGCGAGGTTGCCGCGGATCTGGTCGGGCTGTACGCTGCAAGGCAGCAGGCCGACGGTTTCGTGTACGGACCGGACACTGTCTGGCAGAAAGAATTTGAAGAGATGTTTCCCTTTGAGGAGACAGAGGATCAGATTCAGGCGATCGAGGATACGAAGCGGGATATGGAAAGCACGAAGATCATGGACCGCCTGGTCTGCGGGGACGTGGGATACGGGAAAACTGAAGTCGCGATCCGGGCGGCTTTCAAGGCAGTCCAGGAGGGAAAACAGGTCGTATATCTTGTGCCGACGACTATACTGGCACAGCAGCATTATAACACTTTCGTCCAGAGATTCCGGGACTTTCCCGTGCGCGTCGACCTTCTGTGCCGCTTCCGGTCTGCGTACCAGCAGCGTAAGACGGTGGAAGACTTAAAGAAAGGCCTGGTCGATATCGTGATCGGGACGCACAGAGTGCTCTCAAAGGATGTGGGATATAAGGATCTTGGACTGCTCATTATCGACGAGGAACAGCGCTTCGGCGTCACGCATAAGGAGAAGATCAAGAAACTCAAGGAAAGCGTGGATGTCCTCACGCTGACAGCCACCCCCATCCCCCGTACGCTGCACATGAGCCTGATCGGGATCAGGGACATGAGCGTCCTCGAGGAGGCTCCTCAGGACCGGATGCCGATCCAGACCTACGTCATGGAATACAACGACGAGATGGTAAGAGAGGCTGTCGAGAGAGAGATGGCCCGGGGAGGGCAGGTCTATTATGTGTACAACCGGGTGAACGATATTGCCGATGTGGCGGGACGGCTGCAGAGGCTTCTCCCTGAGGCGAACATATCTTTTGCCCACGGGCAGATGCGAGAGCATCAGCTTGAGGATATCATGTATGACTTTATCAACGGCGATATCGATGTTCTTGTGACTACGACGATCATTGAGACCGGACTGGATATCCCCAATGCAAATACGATGATCATACAGGATGCCGACCGCTTCGGACTTTCCCAGCTCTATCAGCTCAGAGGCCGGGTGGGGCGTTCCAGCCGTATGGCGTACGCGTTCCTGCTCTACCGCAGGGATAGGCTCTTAAAAGAAGTGGCGGAGAAGAGGCTGGCTGCGATCCGTGAGTTTACGGATCTGGGCTCCGGTATCAAGATCGCGATGCGCGATCTTGAGATCCGGGGCGCGGGGAACCTGCTCGGAGAGGCTCAGAGCGGCCATATGGAATCAGTGGGATATGACCTCTACTGCAAGATGCTCAACGAGGCGGTCCGCCAGCTCAAAGGCGGGGAGGAAGAAGAGGACTTCACTACAGTCATCGACCTGAACATCGACGCCTATATCCCGCCCTCATACATCAGGAATGAATATCAGAAGCTGGATATCTACAGACGCATTGCCGCTATTGAAAGCGAGGAAGAACTTGACGATATGACCGAGGAGCTCATCGACCGTTTCGGCGATATCCCGAAGAAAGTGCAGCAGCTTTTGAATATTGCGGCGCTGAAAAACCTTGCGCACTCGGCCTATGTGACGGCGGTGGAACAGAAAGGGGAGGGTATCCGCTTCACGATGTATGCCAGAGCGAAGATCGATCCTCAGAAGATTCCGGGACTGATCGGTTCCTATGGGAAAGATCTTGCATTTCGCGCAGACGAACCGCCGTATTTTCTCTATCAGAAGAGAGGGAGGAGCGGGAAAGGCGGGACGGACAACATCCTGGATACAGTCAGGCGCGTGCTGGAAGATATCAGGGGACTCGCGATTTCATGATTTCTTTGTGATTCCCACTTGTTAGTTTTTATAAAAAACGCTATAATATACCAGTATATGCAGGGCGGCGTGTATGATCTTTTGCTCTGCAAAGAGGAGGCATTTATGATACGTTTTGGAAAAAGAGTTGCGGTGCTGACTGCTGCAGGCATGCTCGGAGCATTGGCTGTCACAGGCTGCAGCGGTTCGATTGATACAGATGCTGTCGTGGCTACAGTGGGAGACGAGGAGATCCCCCTGGGCGTCGCCAATTTTTATGCGAGGATGATGCAGGGGCAGTATGAGACTTATTATGCAGGCATGATGGGAACGACCGGGGAGGAGATGTGGACGCAGGATGCAGGCGACGGACTCAATTATGAGGATTCCGTGAAAGACAGTACGATGGAAATGCTGCAGGATCTGTATCTGATCTCTCAGCATGCGGACGAGTACGAAGTGACTCTGACAGATGAAGACAAAGACGCCATACAGGAAGCCGTGGAGCAGTTTGACGGGGACAATACGGACGGGGTGAAAGAGGCCGTGTCCGGCTACAGAAAGTACATTGAGAAGTATCTTGAGCTTGTCACGATCCAGTCCAGGATGGACAGCAAGATGAGAGAGGGCGCCGACGAGGAAGTATCTGATGAGGAAGCCGCACAGAAAGCGATGGAGTATGTGTATTTCTCATACACGCCATCAGATGAGTCCGGCAGCTCCACAGAACTCTCTGACGAGGAAAAGGAAGCTCTGGCGGCAGACGCGCAGACACTTGCAGACAGAGTGACAGCAGGCGAGGACATGTCCGCAGTGGCAGAGGAGCTGGGACAGACCTCATATGATCTGACATTTGACTCTGAGAGCGCAGGTCCGACTGAGGAACTGATCGCGGCGGCGGATGCTCTTGAGACAGAAGGAGAAGTTACAGATCCGATCGAGACAGACAACGGGATCTATGTGGCCCGGCTCACCAGTCTTCTTGACCGCGACGCCACGGACCAGGAGAAGACGAACATCATAGAGGAGCGCAGACAGGAGCAGTATGATTCACTTCTTGAAGAATGGCGCGGCGCTGTTGATATCGAGGTCGATGAAAAGGTATGGGATAAGGTAGACTTCGAGGATATGGGCGTCACCGTCATCACTTCCGAGACAGAGGAGACGTCAGACGACACTGCATCGGACGAGAGCGCAGGTGAAACTGTGGAAGATACGTCAGGTGAAGCTGCGGAAGATACGTCAGGTGAAGACGCTGCGGCAGAATGAGACTAATAAGCATCATAAAGTGCTCGTTAGGTTTCCAAAAGGAGCGAAAGAGCCATGATGCTATAAATTGGGATTAACAATAAGGGGCTGTCGAAGCGGACTACACATATAAATATTCGGTCATCCGGCACACCGAAAGCGTACCTTGGTAAGCCGGACAGCCCACTCACCTCTCCGTGATTTGTAGTATGCCGAGTTCCCTACAAGAAGCATTATAAAGAAAAATAAGCTCAGGGAAATATTTTCATAACGTTTTGTGCCTGAGCGAAGCGAAAGGAATGGATATAAATATGATCAGTACTATAATGTTGAATCTTCCTGTTATTTTTATGCTTATAGTCTTTGTTGGGCTCATTGTATTTATAGTTTTGTATCTAAAAGCATTTTATGCTGCCCGCGCCCAAAAGCAACAGAAAGCTGAGGAACAGCGTGCGCGACATGGCGGCGAGAGTGTATTAGAGTGGTCTGGTGATTATGCGGACGGTGCCCCAGACGGAGAATTTGGCCGTTTGGTTGTGATTGTTCCCAAAAAGCGGGGAGATGGTGGAGCCCGGTTTTATGAAAAGGGATTGGCAGTAGACAACAAACGCCTGCCCTATTCTGAGGTCAAAGATATTGTTTATTCTGGTGCTACACCGGGGATGAAACTTACATTACAACAAATGACACGAGATACTGGCGTTATGTGGATATATCCGAAGAAAGGAAGCACTATCGGGCTGAGAGGTCTTACATACCGACTTGATAATGACACAATGGAAAATATCAAAAAGGGGCTGGGATTTTCCGATTGATTTGAGAGCCAGAAAGGTGATTATAGTTCAGAAATATTTAGAACTCATAGAAGCAGTATCTTTTATAGCTGGAATATACAACAGTGATTTTACCTGATTCAAGAGCAAAATAAATAGGCAAACGATCCTGCCCCGTCCCGACGGGGAAAGAAAAAACCGTCGTGGGGCAGATAAGTTTGTGCGCACAAATGGGTGTTTCACAGGTTCGCGGCGGTTTTGAAAGAGTTTCAAGACCGCCGCCTTTTTTTGATGATTTTGCGACACCCTCTTTTTGCATTTTGCATGAGGAACTTTATATGAGGAAGTATACCTCGCGGGATTTAAATATACTCCAGCTTTTCAAAATAGTGCATCAGGATGTCGGCGCAGTTCTCTACGCCCAGCTCAGATGTATCAAGGATCATGTGATAGTCGTTTACATCTCCCCATGTCTTTCCTGTGTGGTCATAATAGTAGGAAGCCCTCTCTTCATCAGTCGTCTCCACTTTTTCCTTTGCCTCATCATAAGTCAGGTCCTCCTTGGCCATGATCCGGCGGATACGGTCTTCTTTATCTGCGCATACGAATATATTGAGAACGTTCATCCGGTTTTTTAAGATATCAGAGGCACAGCGCCCGAGGATGATGCACGGCTGCTCGGCCAGTTTCCGGATGGCTTCTGCTTCGCTCTCGTACATATGGTCATGGAGCTTCTGCTCGATGTACGCTTTGTCATACACGGGGATGTTGAGCTGTTCGGAAAGTTCTTTTGCGATGACACTGGCACCGGTTCCGAAACGGCGGCTCATGGTGATCACTAATTTCATTAAGAACTCCTCCTTTGTAACTTAAAAATATGATGTTAATTATTATAGCACTTCTTCTGCGATTTGTCTGCTAAGAGATTTCAATTCTTCTATCTGCGCATCTTTGACAGAGGATTTGATCGTGATATTTGTCACCATGAGCGACATGTCTTTCATCCCGCTGATCTTTGTGCTGATGAGCTTCGTGCTCTGGGGAGCCCAGCTCCCGTTGCCGAGAACGGCTATCGTACGGTTTTTAAGTGCGAGAGCTTTCATATCCTCCAGATAGTTGTCCATGAGAGGATAGATACCGTTGTTGTATGTAGGCGCTGCGAGAACGATATGGCTGTACTTGAAGCTGTCGGAGATCAGTTCGGATACATGAGTTTTGGAAATATTATGCATGCAGATATTTTTCACGCCTGCACCGGCAAGTTCTGATGCAAGGATGTCCGCCATATTCTCTGTGTTTCCGTACATGGATGCATATGCGATCATGACGCCTTTTACCTCCGGCTCATATCTGCTCCATTTGTCGTACTTGCCGATGATATAATCGAGGTCTGTCCGCCAGATCGGCCCGTGGAGCGGGCAGAGCATCCGGATGTCAAGACCTGCCGCTTTCTTGAGCACGCTCTGTACCTGCATGCCGTATTTTCCGACGATATTTGTGTAGTACCGGCGGGCCTCGTCAAGCCAGTCCCTGTCGAAATCAATCTCATCGTTGAAGATGTTGCCGTTGAGCGCCTTGAAAGTTCCGAAAGCATCCGCGCTGAAGAGGATCCTGTCCGTCTCGTCATAAGTCATCATGACTTCCGGCCAGTGCACCATGGGCGCCGCCACAAAGTGGAGCGTATGTTTTCCCGAACAGAAAGTGTCTCCCTCCCTGACGACGACTTTCCTTTTCTCCAGATCAAAGTCAAAAAACTGGTCGATCATCGGAAATGTCTTGGCGTTGCCGATGATCTGCATATCGGGATAGCGCAGCACAAGCTCGTCGATCATGGCGCAGTGATCCGGCTCCATATGGTTTACGATAAGATAGTCCAGCGTCCTTTCTCCCAGGACTGCCCGGATGTTCTCCAGAAACTGACGGCCTATGGCGTAGTCGGCGGAATCAAAAAGAACGGTTTTCTCGTCGAGGAGAAGATAAGAGTTGTATGATACCCCGTCTGAGAGCGGAAAGATATTCTCAAACAGCTCGATCCGGCGGTCGCTGCCGCCTACCCAGTACAGGTCTTCTGTTACTTTTCTGACACAGTGCATATAAGTTTCCTCCTTATTTTATAGTAAGATCGTGAATTAACAGGCAAATGTCAACGCCTATATTCTACCACAATCGAAGAAATTCGCAATATGCGTATTTATTTTCATACAAGGAACTGTTATCATAAATAACAGGACGTTATTTTGTCTGTAAAAAGAAAGGAAGGGTTATATATGTTATTTATTTGTTATCCGAAATGCAGTACATGCAAAAAGGCACAGAAGTGGCTGGATGAAAAAGGCAAAGATTATGAGGTCAGAGATATAAAGACTGATAATCCGACGGCAGAGGAATTAAGAGACTGGTGGGAGAAAAGCGGTCTGCCATTAAAACGATTCTTCAATACGAGCGGAAATCTGTATAAAGAAATGAAGTTAAAAGACAGACTTCCCAAAATGAGCGAGGAAGAGCAGATCAGCCTGCTCTCAACCGACGGTATGCTCGTAAAACGTCCGATTGTGGCAGACGGAGAGAAGATCCTGGTAGGATTCAGAGAAAAAGAGTGGGAAGAAAAACTGTAACAGTTCAGCCCGCGCCATTTGTAAAACCGCAGATGAAATAAATTTTTCTCTTGCATTATACCCATCAAGGGTATATAATAACCTTGCAGGTCAATATACCATACCGGGGTTTGGTGAATGGAGGTTACTCATGAGAATGGAAAATAGAGATCACAGCATCGAAGAATCAGTACAAGAAACGGACAGGGCCTGTCTTTCCTGCGGCCACAGGATGAAAGAGCGCAGTGAGAAAGAGCGCCGGGATATGCTCAACCGGCTGAGCCGCATTGAGGGGCAGGTGCGCGGGCTCAGGCGCATGGTGGAAAACGACGTCTATTGCCCGGATATCCTGATCCAGGTGTCTGCGGTGAATGCGGCGCTTAATAGTTTTAACAAGGTGCTCCTGGCGGAGCATATCCGCACCTGTGTGGCAGAGGATATCCGTGAGGGCAGGGAGGAGACGATCAATGAGCTTGTCCTTGTCCTCCAGAAACTGATGAAATAGCTTTTGGGAGGTATTCTATGGAACAGTATAATGTAACGGGCATGAGCTGCGCCGCCTGCAGCGCCAGAGTTGAAAAAGCCGTTTCAAAAGTCCCGGGAGTCACATCGTGCTCTGTCAGTCTTCTGACGAACTCGATGGGAGTAGAGGGGACAGCGTCCCCGGGAGATGTCATTGCGGCTGTGGAACAGGCGGGATATGGAGCATCTGAAAAAGGCGCGACTGCATCAGGTAAAAAGGATGCGGGCAGGCCGGGCGTATCTGCAGCGGAGGCGGAGGACTCTCTGAAAGACAGGGAGACGCCCCGGATGAAGCGTCGACTGATCGCCTCCCTGTGCTTCCTGGTTCCTCTGATGTATTTCTCTATGGGGCATATGATGTGGGACTGGCCGGTCCCGGAAGTTCTGGCGGGCAACCATGTGGCGGTGGGGCTGATCCAGCTTCTTCTGACGACGGCCGTCATGGTAGTCAATCAGAAGTTCTTCATCAGCGGATTCAGAGGACTCGTCCACAGAGCGCCCAATATGGACACCCTGGTGGCGCTCGGCGCCGGCGCATCTTACGGATACAGCGTCTACGCGCTCTTTGCCATGACGGACGCGCAGATGAGGGGAGATATGGCGGGCGCGATGTCCTATATGCATGAGTTTTACTTTGAGTCGGCGGCGATGATCCTGACGCTGATCACAGTCGGGAAGATGCTTGAGGCGAGGTCGAAAGGGCGCACGACAGACGCGCTGAAAAGCCTGATGAGACTCGCTCCGAAAACGGCGGTGGTCGTTCGGGACGGAGTTGAGGAAGAAGTTTCCGTCGATCAGGTGAGAAAAGGAGATGTATTCGTCGTACGTCCCGGCGAGAACACCCCGGTGGACGGGATCGTCCTTGAGGGCAGCAGTGCGGTCAACGAATCCGCACTAACGGGCGAGAGCATTCCGGTGGATAAAAATACAGGTGATCCGGTATCAGCGGCGACGCTGAACCAGTCGGGATTTCTGCGCTGTGAAGCCTCTCGTGTAGGGGAAGATACGACGCTCTCCCAGATTATCCAGATGGTGAGCGATGCAGCGGCTACAAAGGCGCCTATCGCAAAAGTGGCGGACAGGGTGTCAGGCGTATTTGTGCCCGCGGTGATCGCCATCGCTTTTGTGACGATGCTCGTATGGCTGATCGCCGGGCAGACGGCCGGGTTCGCCCTCGCAAGAGGGATCTCCGTACTTGTTATAAGCTGTCCGTGTGCGCTCGGACTTGCAACGCCTGTCGCGATCATGGTCGGAAACGGGATGGGAGCAAAGAACGGGATCATGTTTAAGACGGCAGTCTCTCTCGAGGAGACCGGAAAAACACAGATCGTCGCGCTTGACAAGACGGGAACGATCACGAGCGGCGAGCCGAGAGTAACGGATATGCTGCCTGCGGACGGGACGACAGAGGAGGAACTCCTCACGTACGCCTGCGCTCTGGAAAAAAAGAGCGAGCATCCGCTCTCCCGCGCCATCCTTGTAAAGGCGGAAGAGGAGGGGATTTCATATGGAGAAGAGGCGGAAGACTTCCGCGCTGTGCCCGGGAACGGTCTCTCAGGCCGTATTTCAGGAGCGGCTGTCTGCGGCGGCAATCTGAAGTTCATCCGGCAGCAGGGTACAGAGATATCCGATGAGACGGAGAAAACCGCACAGAGCCTCGCCAATGAGGGAAAGACGCCCCTTTTCTTCAGCAGAGACGGGAAACTCATCGGCATCATCGCCGTTGCGGACGTCATCAAGGAAGACAGCCCGCAGGCAGTAAAAGAGCTGAAAGATATGGGGATCCATGTTGTCATGCTCACAGGTGACAATGAGCGTACGGCAAAAGCGATCGGCTCTCAGGCGGGCGTGGACGAAGTGATCGCAGGCGTTCTTCCCGACGGCAAGGAAAGCGTGATCCGTTCGCTCAGGAAGAAAGGAAGAGTCGCCATGGTAGGCGACGGGATCAATGACGCTCCCGCTCTTACAAGAGCAGACACAGGCATTGCCATTGGTGCGGGCACGGACATCGCCATTGACGCGGCGGACGTTGTTCTCATGAAGAGTCGTCTGAGCGATGTACCCGCCGCGATCCGCTTAAGCCGGGCAACACTTAAAAACATCCATGAGAATCTCTTCTGGGCGTTCTTCTACAATGTGATCGGCATCCCGCTGGCAGCCGGAGTGTGGATCCCTCTGTTCGGATGGCAGCTAAACCCGATGTTCGGGGCGGCCGCGATGAGTCTTTCCAGCGTATGCGTCGTGGGAAATGAGCTCAGGCTCAACTGGTTTAACATGTATGATGCCGGCAGAGACAGAAAAATAAAAGACAGCAAAAAGAAGGAGGAAACAACAATGACAAAGACAATGAAGATCGAAGGAATGATGTGCGGACACTGTGAGGCGACGGTAAAAAAAGCGCTCGAGGCTCTGCCCGGAGTTGACGCGGCCGAGGTAAACCATGAGACGGGAACGGCAAAGCTCACTCTGAACCAGGAAGTCGGGGACGACGCGCTTACAAAAGCTGTGGAGGATAAAGACTACAAAGTGCTGGGGATCGAGTAGATCCCCTTTTCTTTTGCTGTTTTTTGTACACATTGATCCGTCCCCTTAAGTCCAGGCAGATGGAAAATGCAATCATCTCTTGCATTTTGTTGTCTTTCTCTGCTTCCTGTGTTATCTTGTCTGTACAGATATGTGCGGGCTCTCAGCCCGTCGTATCTTCACTGCCCTGCGGCGTCTCATCTCCGTTCCGCCCTGTATCGGGACAATTTTCATATGAAATATATATGTTGGACAAAAGATAAGTCCGTTTTAAGGGACATGTAAAAATGTATAATAAAAAAGCTAAAATGTTGTTGACATTTTACAAGGGGTATACTACTATATTAACAGACACGAACAATTGTTCGGTGCGAGAAAAGGAGAAACTATTTTATGGCAGGAAATGATGAAAAGAAAAAAGCGTTGGATGCAGCTATCGCAAAATTAGAGAAAGACTTTGGAAAAGGAACTGTGATGAAGCTGGGGGATTCCAGTTCACACGTATCGGTGGAGACCGTGCCGACCGGATGTCTGAGCCTTGATCTGGCGCTCGGACTTGGAGGGGTGCCGAAAGGACGCGTCATCGAGATCTACGGACCGGAGTCCAGCGGTAAGACGACCGTGGCGCTCCATA
>CALWAR010000037.1 GCA_944375765.1 uncultured Mediterraneibacter sp.
AGAACTCCAAAACACAGGCAGAGGCTGTATCTCAGGTAACGGTCGGCGTAGACCAGATATCGAGCGTAGTACAGACCAACTCCGCTACGGCACAGGAGAGTTCCGCGGCAAGCGAAGAGCTTTCAAGTCAGGCAGAGATGCTCAGGAAAGCTGTCGGACGGTTCAGACTGAAAGACAGAAGCGCATTTGACGCTGCGATTTACAGCGATCAGGAGCTGAACTCCCAGTACTAAAGAAAATTACAGAAAATAAATACTGCCGTAAGACGGCAGTTCAGACGAGGGGGCTGTCAGTTAATACCGATATTTAGCGCCTGGCATGCAGGGAAGAGGCAATCCCACTGAATTCGGACTTCTTTAAGACCTGAATTCTCCAGTGGGCTGTCTCTTCCCTGTAAGCACAGGGGTTCCTCAGATACTTCCAAACGCGTTCCGATGCTTTTCCAGGACAGGGATCAGCGTATTATACATTCTGTCCGGTCATTACTCATATATCTATGGACAACAGGTCATATTCATCTGCATCTATTGATCTATATAATAAACCTGATTTTAAAGCAAAGAAGAAGACAATAACGCCTGTTTCCCTGTCTTTTACAAGACAGACTTTCGTTCCGCCGTTAATGTCTTCATCCCAGGCTTTCTCTTGAACATTTCCATGAAAGCTCTCCTTTAACAAAATGAAACATACTTCCAGATGTATATTCGCCTCGCACCTCAACCAAAACAGGACCGTATTTCCATCCCTGAAAATCCGAATCAAAAAGAGGCTCTTTATTTAACATAAGTGACTCTCTCTGCGCAAGATACATCATTTTATGCAATCTCATTTGATCCATATTAGTATCATTTTCGATAATATTTTTCTACTTTATCGTCAATAATACTCGCTTTTAATTTACTTATTTGAAAATATTTACAATAAAAAATAAGCCCGCTAAAAGGCGAGCTTATTTAAGATGTTTGTTTTAGCTGAGTACTGAATAACGTTTTCAGGACAGCCACTTCAAAACCATTGCAGTACTTTCAGGCGTCAGATCAGATAGTTCATCATCAGCCCTACAGCATAGAAATTATTATGCAGATATGCACTGTTCCTGGAATACATGCTCATCACATTGAACGGGCTGTACATCATCTCGTACTGTGCTTCGGCAACGTCGTTGTTAATAAGGGAACTTGAATTCATATTCATCCCTCCGGACGCCTTGTTAAAGGCAGTGTCCGCGATGCCGCCGGTGCCGGATATGATATCGCGTACGAGAGACGGCTCTCTGGCCATGCTCTCAGCAAAAACGTCAGCGTCAAACTCCAGCGTCGCATCTTTGTTCACAGTGATGCCGATCTTGGCAAGCGACTGTTCAGAACCGAGACCTCTTACGAGACTCCTGAGCTGACGGTCTACGCCGCTGCCTCTGTCGTAATTGTCATTGAGGACTTTGAGCGCGTTGTTGTAGCTGCTTACAAGATCCTGCAGGGCAGAGGATACTTTCTCCTGATCCATCTCAGAACGGATCGTGACTTCTCCGGTTTCTTTCAGATCTACACCGATCCTTCCGGCGCCGATAGTAATGTCATTTCCAGAGGAAGTATAATTGCGGGTGATGCCGTTCTCAGTGACGGAATACTCTGCGTTCAGCGCGGCCGTCTGGACCTGGTCAGCGCCGGATGCAGCGCCGAGCTGTCCTTCCGCGCGGAAACCATACACTTCACCGGTGTGCGTACTCTCCAGCTTTAAGTATGCCTCGCCGTTGTCCTCTATGACAGAGGCGCGTACGCCGACATTCTGGCTGTTGATCTGACTTGCAGCCTCACGGAGCATAGTTCCGTTAGTTTTGGCTGTACCGTCATCGTATGTACTGCTGACCTGTACAGAAGCTGTGCCACGGCTCCCTGCGACTGTGAAGTCCATATCTTCGGCAGCCGTGTCAGAAGCCGTCACCGTGTCGCTGACATTGACCTGTGCGCGTGCCGTCTGGCTGACATCGAGAACATATTCGCTGTAATTGCGTACAGGAAGACGTTCGGTCACAGTTGCAACGTCAGTGTCGGAACTGGTGACAGTCAGATCGTTCACAGCGCTGGTCGAAGAACTTGCGCCTTTCAGCTCACTTGCAGCCTGCATCAGAGAGGACATACTGGATGTGTACTCTTTTACAAAGCTGAAGCTGTCTGAGAGAGAAGAGTTTTTCGGCTCCACTTTCTCCACGACCTCATTGAGATCCGGGTTGCGCGAGAGCGCCTGCACAAGACGGGCGTTGTTGATCGCAGCCTGATAGTTGTAATATCCTGAGCCATAAGAATTAATACCGTTGATCCACATACATTTCACTCCTTTCTTCATTTATTTACCATATATATCGACAAAATCGGCTTAGATATAAGGAAGACAGGGCGATGTAGCCCCCCAGGAGAAAAAATAAAAAAAATTTGTCGATAAATTAAAAAAAAACTTAACTTCCCGAAAGTGGAGCCGATATTGAATATAGACAGGGGAATGGAAAGCGATGAAATGTAATGAAACTCTCTTTCTTCCGCTGGTTCCGTTCAGAACTGTCCAGTTAAAGAGGAGCATGGCAGACCGAAACTTTCTTTCGCTCTCTCACGCTCCAGGGCAGCCGGATATCCGCCAGACAGTCCGTCAGTGCACAGAGGATCCACGGACAGGTGAGATCAGGCAGCCGGAGAACATTACATACTAAGCGAAGCCACGGAGGGCTTCGGAAAATTACCAGGGAGGTATTAAGATGAGAATCCAACACAATATTTCAGCACTCAATTCTTACCGTAACTTAACAAACAACAACAGCGCACTGAGCAAGAACCTTGAGAAACTTTCTTCTGGTTATGCTATCAACCGTGCAGGCGATGACGCAGCAGGACTCGCTATTTCCGAGAAGATGCGTGCTCAGATCACAGGTCTTGAGACAGCTCAGAAAAATGCGAACGATGCAATCTCTCTTGTACAGACAGCAGAGGGTGCTCTGACAGAAGTTCACTCCATGCTGAACCGTATGGTAGAGCTGGCTACTCAGTCCGCAAACGGAACATATCAGGATGATGTCGACCGTGAAAATCTTCAGGCTGAGATTGAGGCTCTTAACGAAGAGATCGAGCGTATTTCTGATTCTACAAACTTCAACGGAATCAAGCTGCTGGATGGTTCTTATTCAGGAACTCTTCAGATCGGCGACACAGCTGATGCGTTCAACCAGTTAAGTGCACAGATTTCTGCAACAAGCACTGCAGCTCTTGGAATCGATGGTGTTACTGTTGCAAGCCAGGCAGGCGCTTCAGCAGCGATTTCTTCCATCAGGGCAGCGATCAACACTGTATCTTCTATCCGTGGTGGTCTTGGCGCTATCCAGAACCGTCTGGAGCACACGATCAACAACCTGAGTGTTCAGACAGAGAACATCACCGCAGCAGAGAGCCGCATCCGCGACGTAGATATGGCGAACGAGATGATGGCTTACACGAAGAACAACATCCTGGTACAGGCTTCACAGGCAATGCTTTCACAGGCAAATATGGTACCGCAGGGCGTTCTTCAGTTATTACAGTAAGCGGGAACTTTTCAGACTCCCATCCCACCGTGGGATGGGGGTTTTTCTTATGGAAAATACCAGAATCTTCCATAAGAAAAGCCTTGTGGAAAAGAGAGCAGAGGGAAAAGAGAAAGGCAGGATGTGATGTCAGAGCAGAAGAGGAAAGCACGGTTATCACAGTGTATGATCGTGAAAGATGAAGAGGACAATATACGGCGTGCCCTTTCCTGGGGACAGGCGATCATGTGGGAGCAGATCGTGGTGGACACCGGAAGTACAGATCGGACAGTGGAGATCGCACAGGAGATGGGGGCGAAAGTGTTCCACTTTGCGTGGTGTGATGACTTCTCTGCGGCGAAGAACTACGCAATCGAGCAGGCGTCCGGGGAGTGGATCGTCTTTCTGGACGCGGATGAATATATGTTAGAGGCGGATGCCGAGAGGCTGGGGAAGATACTTTGTGATATTGAGTCGAATGAAACAGGGGCGGAGGCACCTCACGTTATCCGGTGCGCATGGCAGCAGATCGGCGAGGACGGAAGTCCTTTTTCTGTGTCCGTACAGGATCGGATCTTCCGCAATATTCCTGAGATCCGCTATCATGGCCGCATCCATGAGCAGATCTCACTTCCTGACGGGGAAGCCATGATCTGTCAGGATGAGCAGAAAAGACTGTCCATCTGTCATACAGGATATGTCCCGGCAGTCATGAAAGAAAAGAAAAAGTGGGAGAGAAATATCCGGCTTCTTAAGAAGGAGATCGAAGAAAACCCGGGCAACGGCACTGCCTGGTCCTATCTGGGAGATGCGTATAACGGCCTTGGTGAGACGCAAAAGGCGGAAGAGGCGTATAAGAAAGCACTGTCCCCATCTGCTGAGGGCAGCGTAAGCCGGTGGGGACGTATGAATGCAGGCAAGAACCTCCTGAAAATGTATGCAAATAATCCGGTTCTTGCAGGCACAGATGAGGAAGTAGAAGAGACAGCAAAAAAAGTGGGATACCCTGCAACAGATAACCCGGATGTATATTTCTTTCTTGGGCTCTATCGCTTGAAAAAAGGCGACTATAAACGGGCATATAACAATATGAAGCGTGCGTTCCAACTGCTGGCGGTATATCAGGGGGATGATGTGATCTATCTGCGGGGATGCCTTGAGAAAGCGTATGCCTGGATGGCAGGACTCTGCCAACAGATGGAGCTCCCGGCAGAGGAGTTGCGCTATACGGTTCTCGCCCTGGACAAAAATCGATATCAGGAAAATATTTTGTGCGAAACGCTCTTTCTTCTGAAAAAAGAAGACAGGGAGGGGAAGCAGACAGAAGAGACGTGGAATCTCCTGTTTGGTATCTATCATATGGGATC
Source organism: uncultured Mediterraneibacter sp. (assembly GCA_944375765.1). Lineage (GTDB taxonomy): Bacteria > Bacillota > Clostridia > Lachnospirales > Lachnospiraceae > Mediterraneibacter. Next base: position 4,912 of record CALWAR010000037.1, read on the forward strand.
ACTCAAAGATATCCTCTTTCTGCTCAAATGTATCAGGATTACAGGCTACCCTTATCCCGAAGACAGGCTCTTAAATTTTCTGCCCCAAGAAGTCAGAGACAGACTTGCCAAAGGAGGGAAACACAGGGATGAAGGTTAGAAAAAGAATAAGCTTATCTCAGTGCATGATTGTAAAAAATGAAGAGAAAAATATCCGGCGCGCCCTCTCCTGGGGGAAAGGCATTGTGTGTGAGCAGATTGTAGTAGATACCGGAAGCACGGATCGGACAGTGGAGATTGCCCGGGAGATGGGGGCAAAGATCTTTCACTTTGAATGGATCGACGACTTTTCGGCGGCAAAGAACTATGCCATTGAACAGGCGTCCGGGGACTGGATCGCGTTTCTGGATGCAGACGAGTATTTTACAGAAGCAAGCGTACAGAAAATCCTGCCTACTATACAGAAAGTGGAAAAAGGCGGATATAACGGCAGCCAGATTGTGGCGATTGTCACAGAGCTAATGAGCATCGACGAGAATGGGAAGCCGGGAGTCTCGGGACAGCAGATGCGGATATTCCGCAACATCCCGAAGCTTAGATACAGGAACAGGATCCATGAGGAACTGGAATATGCGGGCCGCGAGACATTTGACGTGCTCGATGCCCGGGGAGATCTGACGATCTACCATACGGGTTACACAAAGGAAGCAATCGAACAAAGCGGAAAGAGCGAGAGAAACATCCGTATGCTGCAGAAAGAACTGGAGGATGACCCTGAAAATGTGGGAGCGCTTGTGTATCTGGGCGACTCTTATATGACGGGAAATGCCTACGAGAAAGCAAGGGAATGTTTCCATGA
>CALWAR010000038.1 GCA_944375765.1 uncultured Mediterraneibacter sp.
CGCAGCACAGTCTGTCTAACAATTACTGATAAAGCTGTTTTTGCTGAATTAAGTATTACAGGAAAATGCCGATAAACTGGCATGCCAGTACGACAAACACGAGCGCTACCGGGTATGTAGCCGCATAGGCAGATGCCACGTCGTCTGTTCCCGTCACACGGATCAGTGTTCCAAGCGCCGGTGTACTTGTCATGCCGCCGCAGATAGAACCAAGTGTGTTGAACAGACTTAACTTCATTATCTTTGTTGCCACAAAGTATCCGATAATCATCGGAATGAGCGTGATGAGCGCTCCGTAGATAAAAAGCACAAGCCCCTGTTCTTTGAGGATCTCAATGAACCCGGCGCCAGCCTCTACTCCTGCTCCAATGAGGAACAGTGCCAGACCAAACTCTCTTAAACACTCAAGCACAGATTTTTCCACATGGAAACTGATCTTTCCTGCATGTCCGAAATGTCCGAGGATCAGGCCGGCGATTAGTGGGCCGCCGGATGTTCCCAGCGAGAACTCTGCCCCGCCCGGAAGCGGAATCACGATCTTCGCAAGGACAATTCCAAGAGCAATAGCAAGCGCGAATGCGAAGAATCCCATTTCGTCCACAACGAAAAGTTTCTCTTTCTTCTTCAGCGCGTCATCTCCTACGTTCTGAGCTGCCTCGAATTTGGCACGCTCTGCCGCCATATCTGTCTTCAGGAATTTCGGTATGAGCTGCACGAAGAGCACAACTCCGACAACACCAAACGGATATGCAATACCGTATCCGACAGAAGCATTTGCCGATCCTGTTGCATCGATCGCCGCTGCAAGTCCCGGTGTGCTCGTAAGAGCTCCAGACATCATACCAACGCTGATGTCGGACGGCACGCCCGCTATCTCAATAATCGCCACCGTCGTCAGCGCTCCCGACGCGATAATGATAAGCCCCAGCAGAATGTAGGATTTTGCATTGATCTTAAAGTTGCGGAAAAACTTCGGCCCTGCGATAAAGCCTACAGACGTCACGAAACAGATCAGTCCGAGCTCACGCACAAGATCCGGCACCTCAAATCCGAAGTGTCCGAACACGAGAGCGACAAGCAGTACGCCTGCCGTTCCCAGCTCTACACCCCGTATCTTGATGCTGCCCACAAGATAGCCGATAAAAGCGACAAGGAATACGACCATCAGCGTATTTCCGAGCACACTTTCCTGAAACCAATTAACTAAAAACATTTTTTCTCCCTTTCCTATCTCTCATGTCTTGCATACTTCGGAAGAAGGAGCGGAGATACATCGCCTGTGTCAAGTCCTGCCTCTTTTAATTCCTCAGCATACGCCTGGATGTGATCCAGATTCATCGTTCCCAGTTCTACATTCTTGGCTTTTGCTGCCGCAGCCTTACCTGCGTTGCGTCCAAATACGATGATGTCAAGAAGTGAGTTGCCCATCAGACGGTTTCTTCCGTGGATTCCGCCGACTGCTTCTCCTGCTACAAGCAGGTTATCGATTACTTTTGTAAATCCGTCTCCGCCGATCTCAAGTCCGCCGTTCTGATAGTGAAGCGTCGGATAAATGAGGATCGGAAGTTTTCTCATATCGATATCATAATTCATGTACATACGGAGCATAGCCGGAATACGTTTCTCAATTGTTCCCGGTCCGCCAATCTCCTCGATCATCGGTGTATCAAGCCAAACGCCGCTTCCGAGCGGTGTTGTCACGCCTTTTCCGCGTGCTGTACACTCGCGGATGATCGATGCCGCAGCCACGTCACGTGTCTCCAGCGGATGCATGAACGCTTCACCGTCCACGTTTACAAGCTGTGCGCCCACAGAACGTACTTTCTCTGTCACCAGGGCTCCGAAGATCTGTGACGGATAAGCAACACCTGTCGGGTGATACTGGATCGTATCCTGGTACAGAAGCGGCGCTCCCATACGGTATCCCAGGATCAGGCCGTCCGCCGTCGCTCCGTAGTGATTTGATGTAGGGAATCCCTGATAGTGCATACGTCCTGCACCGCCTGTCGCGATAATGACGGTTTTCGCGCGTGCCACCAGATAATCTTCTGTCTCCAGATTCTGAAGAACAGCGCCTGCAACCTGTCCCCTGTCGTCTCTGAGCAGCTCTACCGCTACGGTAAACTCAGCGACCGGGATCTGGCGGTTTAATACTTCATCGCGTAGTGTACGCATGATCTCTGCTCCGGAGTAGTCCTTGCAGGCATGCATTCTCTTTCTTGACGTTCCGCCGCCGTGTGTTGTAATCATTCTGCCGTCTTTGTCCTTGTCGAACATAACGCCCAGCTCATTGAGCCATTTGATCGCATCCGGCGCTTCCATTACAAGGCGTCTTAAGAGCTCCGGTCTTGCGGCAAAATGTCCGCCTCCGAACGCATCCAGATAGTGCTGTACCGGAGAATCGTTCTCCTTGTCAGCCGCCTGGATACCGCCCTCCGCCATCATCGTGTTGGCATCGCCGATACGCAGTTTTGTCACCATCATGACATTTGCTCCCGCCTCGTGAGCTTCTATCGCTGCAGATGATCCTGCACCGCCGCCTCCGATGACAAGCACATCCACGTCATAATCCACTTTGTTAATGTCGATCTTCTCTGTGAGCAGACGGCTGTTGGAGTGGAGCAGATGTACCAGCTCCTCCGGCGCTTTCTGCCCTTTGTTCGGGCCTACCTTGATCTCTGCAAATGCCTCTTCCCTGTAATCAGGATGGAACTCTTTCAGAAGGGCATCTTTCTCGTCCGCTGTCATACGTCTCAGCTCTTTGCCCAGACGTTCTTCTCTGGTGGCCTCCACTTTTTTCACGGATTCCATCATTTCCGGTGTAAACATGATCTTCCCTCCTTATTTCTCGATCTCTCTGTTATTGTAAAGCTCCTGCATCTCTGTGATTGGCTTCTGCATGATCTGCTCGATCAGCTCGTCGTAGTCCCCGTGATGAATCTCTTCCACACGGTTTGTCAGATGCTTTGACTCAGGTGCAATGTATTTTCCGGTAAGTCTTCTTGCAAGGACTCCTACCATCGGGTGGGAGATCTCAGCCGGACATCTCACAGAGCAGCATCCGCAGCCGATACAGTCAAAAGATTCTTCCGCACATTTCTCGAACTCTCCGCGCTGTGCGTACGCGATGTACTGCATAACATTGAGATCCTGCGTGCAGGCCTTTGTGCAGGCATTGCAGCCGATGCAGCTGTAGATCTCCGGATACAGATCCATCATGATCCTCTGTTCCGGTTTAATGTCTTCAATGTCATATGTTCTCTTATCTGTCGGGAAGAACGGTACAGTTGCCACATACATGCCCTCTTCCACCTGCGTCTGACAGGCAAGGCATGTCTTTAACTCATTCTTGCCTTTGATCCTGTAGATCGTTGCACAGGCTCCGCAGAAGCCGTGGCGGCAGCCGCATCCTCTTTTCAGTGTATATCCCGCATATTCCATAGCTGTCATGATCGTCAGGTCAGCCGGCACACTGTATTTCTTACCGAAAAAATATACATTTACCATATTTTCCATGATATTTCTTCCTTTCCCTAGTATTCATTCGGCATCTCAT
>CALWAR010000039.1 GCA_944375765.1 uncultured Mediterraneibacter sp.
TTCAGCTTCTCTGTGATGTGCAAATATATTTCTCGAGTGACCCGACTGTTTGCGTGTCCGAGCCGTCGTGAGATTGTATCAATATCAATGCCTTGTTCCATAAGTAAACTGGCGTGTGTGCCTCAACGTATGCGGAGTGATCCGTCGGCCAAGGATCCGTTCGGAGTTCTCTCTTAGATATTTTGCATAACAGTCGAATTCGATTCTTTCTCTCTTTGATCCAGGGAAAACACCACACTCATTTGAAGAACTATATTATCGGATAACCGTTCAGCCTTTATGCGCCGACAGAGTTGATATAACTGTTCCTGTATGTATACATCGCGCGTAGATGTGGATGTCTTTGTTGATGTTACAATATTGTGAGCTGCATCATAGGTTTTAGATACGTGTATTGTGCGTGATTTTAAGTCGACATCCTGTTGATCCGGCGCAGCAGCCTCGCCAAAACGCAAACCTGAAAGAGCAAGAAACTCGGTCAGAGCTCTCCATTTTTTTACTGCCATTCCAGACAGCAGATCGGACAGTTCGGAAGATTCAAGAAACTTTCCTTGAATCTTAATCCTGTGGGGTGTATCCTTAAATTTTTCAAGTTTGTCCATGTACGAAATATCGGACACATAATCATTACGATAACCCCACCTCATTAACGCTTTGAAGCGTGTTAAAAATTCATTGAGTGTGACGGGCGCTTTCCCGGTTGCGAGCAGAGATTCACGAATATATCCTGCAGTCATATGGTTTCTTAGTTTGTTCTACCCACATAACATCATCTTCCTTTCTTAAAAATAGGTATAAAAATAACAGCCAGCATGAACTTTTGTTCTGCTTGCACGGCTGCCCCGAAGATGATACAATATTCCTGTCAAGATGGTGTCTCTTCGGAGATTATTTTCCTCCTGATGCGCCAACATCGGGCGGTTGACTTTTTGGGTACATTTGCTATAATGTACTTAACAGGATAGCCGGAAGGTGACTGCACCTCACCCGTCCCGGCGCAACTTTAAAAACTATAAAAGATAGTCGTCAGCTTTGTCAGGGCAGGACGGCTATTTTTTATGTGTATAATTCAGAATGGCTATAATCAGTAGAGCAATGCTCACGATCAGGCTGAGTTCCTCATATGTACTCATAATTACCACCCCCTCCTCAGGATTCTCGGAACGGGTGGGAACTCGTCCTCCGGCTATCCGGTTAAATGCATTATTTTGTTGTGGATGTCCCGGGGCTCTGGTGTTGGCCATCAGGGCGGTTTTATATTTAGCTGTTTTGCTGCTTCATTTTCTGACTGACACGATATTGTTCGGCATCAGGGATATCAATAAATTCTACTGTCTTGTCAAAATTTTTCTTAACTGCATTTTTTATTTCATCTAATGTAACATTGAAGAATTCACGGCGTGTGTTGACCATGTTGAGCTTTCTATATTCAAATTCCTTATGTAATGCTGCCTCAAGAGCAGGTGCATCATCAGAAAAAATCATGGCGTGTACATCAAAATTAAACGGTACAGAAGCATCACCTAATTCATCAATACGATCCTGAGGATTAAGACGACGAGTCATACCTATTTTATAGACATTGTCGCCAAACGCACCAATATTTGAAAGGATATAAACATAACCAGCACGCTGATTAGCTTCTCTGTAGTCAATGTCTTTTATCGCCTTATCGATATCCTGCAGTTGAGTTTCGAGTTCAGATTTCTTTTTGGAGCCGGGCAGCCTCGCGCATTTCAGCTCTTGCGGCTTTCTTCATGCTGAAATGACACTAAACAAGCACTTTTTTCAGCACATCCGTTACCTTTTTCACAGATATGATCTCCAGCTTCTCTTTTACTTCGTCAGCCACATCTTCGAGATCGTCTACGTTATCCTCCGGGATCAGTACCCTCCTGATGCCTGCCCGCTGTGCGGCCATCAGTTTCTCGGACAATCCTCCGATCGGCATGACGCCGCCGCGCAGGGATACTTCTCCGGTCATGGCAATGTCTGTATCTACCGCTTTCCCGGTTAGAAGAGAAGCGAGTGCAGTGGTGATGGTGATGCCGGCGGAAGGGCCGTCTTTTGGCACGGCGCCGGCAGGCACATGGATATGCAGATCGTGATCTTCCAGCGCCTTACTCTCTTCCGGATAGAGAGACTTTACAAGTGTCAGCGCGATCTGGACAGACTCTTTCATGACGTCGCCGAGCTTGCCTGTGATCTGGATCTTTCCTTTCCCTTTGGTAAGCTTTGTCTCGATAAACAGGATCGCGCCGCCTGCCCTCGTCCATGCAAGTCCGGTCACTACTCCGGGTGTTTTTGCACTCAGTCTGCGTTCTGCGCGTAGCTGTTTTCTGCCGAGATGATCCGTGAGATTCTGCTTTGTGACAGAAATAGCTTTGGCTGTGTCGTCAGCCTTACTTTTTACAAGCTCCACTGCCACAGAGCGACAGATCGTTTCGATACATTTTTTCAGATCCCGGACGCCGGATTCCATCGTGTATTCATCTATGACCTGACGGAGCGCGCCGTCGGTGATCCTGAGTACATTTTTTCCGATTCCCATAGTATCCATTGCCTTTGGTATGAGATGCTTTCTGGCAATGTGATATTTTTCTACAGCAGTATATCCCGGAAACGAGATCGTCTCCATACGGTTCAGCAGAGGTTCAGGTATCGTGTCTGTCGTATTTGCGGTACAGACAAAGAGCACATTGGACAGATCGTAGGGAACATTCATATAATGGTCGGTAAATGTGCTGTTCTGCTCGGGATCGAGCACTTCGAGCAGCGCGCTTGCCGGATCGCCGCCGTAGTCCTTTGCCAGTTTATCGACTTCATCCAGGACCATGACGGGATTGGAGACGCCGCTTCTCTTCATGGCCTCCATGATCCTGCCGGGCATGGCTCCGATGTAAGTTCTCCTGTGGCCGCGTATCTCAGCCTCGTCTCGGATACCGCCAAGACTGATGCGTACGTACTCACGCCCGAGGGCGCGCGCAATGCTCTGGCCGATGCTGGTCTTTCCCGTGCCGGGAGCTCCCACGAAGAGAAGGATTGAACCATACTGCTTCCGGTTCAGAGCCATGACTGCGAGCTGCTGAATGATACGCTCTTTTACTTTCTTCAGTCCGTAGTGGTCTTCATCCAGTATTTCCTCCGCACGGCCCAGATCGATGGGTGTAAATTCCGGCGTTTTCCACGACAGGCTGGTGAGAAAGTCCAGATAATCGTAGAGAAGACCGTACTCGTGGCTTTCCTTTCCCTCCTGGCGCATGCGGTTGAGGACTTTTTCCGCTTCCCGGCGCGCCTCCTTGTTCATACCCGACTGAGCGATCTTCTTTTCAAACTTTCTGACGTCGGAGACATTTTCAGGATGCATGTCGTCCAGTTCTCGCTGGAGATAATCTATCTGCTTTTTGAGAGCAGCTTCGCGGTAGAGCTGCTCCTGGTCGTCTTTCTGGGCTTCCTGAGCTTCGGAAGAAACATGTGCGATTTCTATGAACTCTTTTATGGCTCCGATGATCAGATCATATCTTGCCCTGACAGAATCCTCGGCAAGGATATTATACTTTTCATCCGCAGTCAGATTCAGATATTCTGACAGTGCAGAGGCAAGATCATAGACAGTTTTTCTCTGCAGGATAAACCCCCTCGCCCACAGCCCCCACTGATAGCCCTGGACGAATTTGAGAAGAGCTGTGCGCAGATCCGAAAACTCTGCTTCCTGCTCTGTTTCCGATATATCCTCGACGGAAAGACGGACAGCGAAAGCAGCATGAACCTCGCCGTCTTCACATACAGGATCGATAATATCCACCCGGTCGATGGTCCGGATCTGGATCACGTCCTCGTCGCTGATGCTTTCGATCCGGGCTGAAAGTCCTATGGGATAGAAATCATCCGGAAGAAACGTTCCGTCTGCTGTTTCTTCTTTCATCAGTATGAATAAAATATCAGCGCCGACTTTCAGTTTCTCTGACTTGCCGGCAAAAAAATCTTTCTTGAAATAATAAGTGACATCGGGTAAGAGAAGAATATTATAAATAGGCTGGACAAACATAAAGTAACCTCCTTGCTGCGTTTGACATAGATAGGATCACAAACGGATTGTCAGCAGTCAAATAAAGAGAGTGCTAATTCCCTATAATATAGAAAATTAGCATAAAACAGTCGTGATGTCAATAAGATCGCAGGGATTCTCTCATAAAAGCTAAATACCGGCATCGGGGAATCCCCCTGTTATGGAGGACAGGCCCCGATGACCGGTATTTCTAAGAAATGCTGTCTGTGTTGAATGAATTTATCTTCAGTTGGCATATTCTCCGCTGACAGTTACCTCCTCGAGAATATGGCCTTTCATTTTCCGGTACATCTCATTCATATAAAATCCGTTTTTCAGATCAAGAACAGTATCCAGCGCATAAACATGGATGTCGTAAATATGCGGGGCGTCCGGCGGAGCCATACCTCCGTAATAGCTGCAGGACTCTGCGGGGTGGTTTCCGCCCTGGATACTCAGCCATGAATTGACGCCCTGTACAAAATCGTCAGCCGTCTGGCTTTCGTTTTCTTTTAATTCTGTCCTGCGGATGTTGGCTGCAGTCCAGTGAACCCATGCAAAACCTCCACTCACGGGGAAAGCATCTTTGTCATCGATCATGACGGCAAAGCTGACCGTCCCCTCAGGAGCTTCTTCGATCAATAAAGGAAGAGAATATGTGGGCATGCCTAGTTCGTTGCATGGTCCCCTTTTTCCATATTTGTCCTGGATGATCCCATTTACGATTCCACTGCTTGTAACTTTCATAGTTCTCCTTTCTGCGGCTATGACTGTTGTATTCATTCACGCCGCTGTCAATCTTATATTTTATGTCGTCATCTTATACTGCCAGAAAAGAAAAGTACGTTGCTTTTGCAACGTGCTTGTAAAAATTATAAAGATTTTAACATGAACCAATTATGTTTATAATCCAGGAGACCTTCTTTTTTCATTTTGGACAGCTCTTTGGACAGGGCGCTGCGGTCTGCTGACAGGTAATCAGCCATCTGCTGCCTGTTATAAGGGATCGTAAAAGAAGTGACGCCTTTTTTCTGATATTCTTCTGAAAGAAAGGAGGATATTTTTTCGCGGAGGCTTCTTCGGGAAAGGATATCTGCTTTTTTCATATAGTTTAGTTTTTTTCGGATGATGACAGTCATCAGGTTATGGTACAGCTTTCGCATCCCGGTGTAACTGTGCTCTTTAATGTCGAGTATTTTCTCAGCATCTAAGAAAAGCAGGGAAGACGGATTCACAGAGACAAGTGAGAAAAACATAGGCTCCCGGGAGATACTGTGAGCCTCCCCAAACAGCGTATTCTCTGTAAATTCGGCGATAATATTCTGATTTCCCCAGAAATCTTCAGATATCATGTGTATCTTACCGCTTAATACGATACCGATATCTTTGATCACGTCTTCTGGATACAGGAGAAACTCACCGGCAGATGTTTTCCTTATGCGGGGAGAAAGGACAGTGTTAAGCCGGGGAAGCTCATCCTCATTGATTCCCTGAAAAAGAGGGATCGGAGCAACCATCTTTGTGTTTAGTACCATTTCACACCTCCGTTGCAAATACCACATACAAGTTATGATAATGGTACTACAATACGAACAAATTTGCAAGGAGGTGCAGAAAATGGGAAAAGGACTGTTGAAAGGGGTAAAGGTTCTTGATCTGACAAGAGTGCTGGCCGGACCGTACTGCGGCATGATGCTGGCTGATATGGGGGCCGAGGTGATCAAGATCGAAGTACCGGGAAAAGGAGACGATGCCAGAGGGAACTTTCCCATCATTAATGGAGAGAGCGCATATTACATGAACCTGAATCGCAACAAAAAAGGGATGACACTGAACCTGAAAAGCGAGAAAGGAAAAGATATTTTGCGAAAGCTTGTGTCTCAAAGCGATATCCTGATCGAGAACTACCGCCCCGGAGTGATGGAAAAGCTGGGACTGGGATATGAGGAACTCAAAAAGTTTAACCCCGGACTGATCTATGGCTGTGTGTCCGGGTTTGGACACTATGGACCTTACTCCCGGAGGGCGGGTTACGATATTATCGGGCAGGCGATGAGCGGTCTGATGAGCACTACCGGATGGCCGGGCGGTAAAGCTACCAGAACCGGGACCGCCATCGCCGATGTGATGGGCGGCCTGTCCTGCTGCACGGGGATACTGGCGGCATATATCAACAGGCTGAAGACCGGAGAAGGAGAAAAAGTGGATGTATCTCTGGTGGATTCTATGGTATCGTCACTGGAGATCATTAATATCATCTATCTGTGTACCGGAAAAGTGCCGGAGAGGATCGGAAACAGGTATGAGGCAATCTACCCGTATGATTCGTTTGAGGCTTTGGACGGCTCGGTAGTGATCGGAGCAGGTAATGACAAGCTGTTCCGGCTGCTGTGCGGACAAATGGGAAAGATGGAGCTTCTGGATGACGAGCGGTTTAACTGTAACAACAACCGTGTGCTTAACCATGCGGAGCTCAAACCGATCATTGAAGAATGGCTCAGCGACAAGAAGATCGATGATGTGGTAGATATGCTGCTGGAAGCGGGGATCCCCGCCGCTCCGATAAACACGATCGATCGTGTGGCGAAAGATCCGCACATTGCAGGAGCGAGAAAGATGTTTGTAGAGATCGATCATCCAAAAGCCGGGAAATTGAAAATGACTGGAAACCAGATCAAGCTTACAAACCATAAGATAGATACATTTACCCCGGCTCCGGTCCTGTCTCAACATACGGAAGAGATATTAAGCGAATATCTGAATATATCTGAAGAAGACATAGACCGGCTCAGAGATGAGCAGGTCGTGTAGGGCGGGGGGCGCATTATGGAAAAGGAGAGGAAAGATGGATCAGATACATATTTATGAAGTGGGACCAAGGGATGGCTGGCAGAATGTGGAGGAACTGATATCCACAGAGGAAAAAAAGAAGATCATTGACGCTTTGGCAGATGCAGATATCTCTCATATACAGATCTGTTCCTTTGTCAGTCCTAAAGCGATCCCCCAGATGCGGGACGCCAAAGAGGTGGCAGAGTACTGTGTCAGCCGGTATCCGGATATAGATCTTCTGGCGCTGGCTCCGAATCTCCGCGGTGTAAAGGATGCCAAAGAGGCGGGCATCCGGCATCTTTCTTATGTGGTCTCTTTGAGTGAAAGCCACAACAAAGCAAATATTAACCGTACAAGGGAAGAGTCGCTGCAAGAACTGGAGAGTATCATACAGACTTATCCTGAGCTGGATATCTGTGTGGATATTGCCACGTCATTCGGGTGTCCTTTTGAGGGAAGGCCAAAAGAGGGGGAGCTGACAGAATTTGCAGAGCAGGTGCATGGGTTGGGGGTAAAAGAAATCTGCCTGTGCGATACCATCGGTGTGGCGGATCCTCTCCAGGTGCGAACGGAGATCCGCAATGTGACAAAAGCCTGTCCTGAACTCGAACTCATGGTCCATATCCACGATACAAGAGGTATGGGACTGGCATGTACGCTGGCAGCGGCAGAAGAAGGCGTCTCCAAAGTCCAGTCCACCCTCGGAGGTCTGGGTGGATGTCCTTTCGCCCCGGGGGCGTCGGGTAACACAGCGACAGAAGATCTCGTATATATGTTCCAAAGAATGGGGTATGATACGGGCGCTGATTTTGGAAAGCTGCTGAAACTGTCAAAATATCAGAAGTCTGTCATACAGGGGAATTACAGCGGACATCATGTGACGATCCAAATGGATCAGGAATGTGGAGAGAGAGGAGGCGACCAGACATGCACAGTCAGATGGATATGATACGGTGTGCCATAGTCAGAGGTGGCACGAGTAAAGGAATCTTTATTATGGAAAATGAACTGCCCGACAACCCGGAAGACAGGGACCGAGTGCTCCTTTCTGTTTTCGGAAGTCCTGATATCCGTCAGATCGACGGACTGGGCGGCGCGGATGTGCTGACCAGCAAGCTTGCAATAATCGCACCATGCCACACCGGGGAGGCAGATGTGGACTATACGTTCGGACAGGTCAGCATTGAAAAAGCTTTTATCGATTACGGCGGGAACTGTGGAAATATCTCGTCGGCAGTGGGCGGCTTTGCCATTGACATGGGGATTGTCCGCGCAGTGGAGCCGGTCACAACAGTGAGGATACGTCTGACAAATACGAACCGTATACTGACGGCCTCTGTTCCTGTGATCGGCGGCAAAGCCGCAGTGGAAGGCGACTATCATATCGACGGGGTCCCTGGCACCGGAGCGAAGATCACACTGGACTGGTCAGAGACAGCGGGCGGCATTACAGGAAATCTCCTGCCCACAGGAAAGGAGCAGGATATCATATCTGCAGGCGGCAGAAATTACAGGGTGTCTGTAGTGGACGCGGGAAACATCGTGGTATTCGTCCATGCCGGGGAGTTTGGGCTCAGAGGGACAGAAACGCCGGGACAGATAGAAAGCGACAGTGAGAGGATGCACCTCATCGAACGGATCAGAGGAGAAGTGTGCACAAAGATCGGTTTGGCGAAACAGTGGGAAGATGCACAAAAAGTGACGCCTTTTCAGCCTTTTTTTGCAATTGTCAGCGAAGCGCAAAGCCATGAGTGCTTCAATGGAAAGATGATCGGAGAGGAAGAAAGCCACATGACCTCCCGGATCGTATTCATGGGACATATGCATAAAGCATATCCTGTCACGGGAACCGTGGCCACTGCAGCGGCGGCGCGTATCCCGGGTAGTGTGGTATATAATCTGCTCCCTCATGCGGCGCACGAGGAGCCTGTACTTAAGATCGCGCATCCTTCGGGAATAATCGAGGTGGAATCGCGTGCGTCAATGCAGGATGGAATTGTCAGAGTGGAAAAGATAGGGATATACAGAACTGCGAGAATGATCATGGACGGGTATGTGTATGTAAGAAAAGTTTCAAATATGAGCAGAAAAAGTAGTCGGCAAAGCATATTTCCATTGTAGGTAATACTGGACAGAGGTATAATAGCCATATAAAAACTCAGAATTTCCGGGAGTGTGAAGGTTGTGAAGCAAACAAAAATAATTCAGGTGCAAGCACATGACAACTACAATCTTGACGTTAAAATAGACTATCCTGCAAACAGTGAAAGTGTTATTATTTTCTGTCATGGCAGCGGTGCTAATACTTACGATAACCACAGAGAGATTGCGGGAAAAGAATTTAATTATTTTGATTTGTTTGTTGATGAATTTTGCAAACGTAATATTGCTTTTTGTCGTTGGAACACCAAAGGGTGCAGAATATCATCTGTTCCTCCGGATTTTGTGTCTGTCAACCTTGAGGAATATGCAACCTATCGTCCTTCAACATCTATACAGGATATTATAACTGTAAAAGATTATATAAAGGCATTGCCGCAGTTTGAAAAGTCTAAAATATTGCTTATGGGAATTAGCGAGGGGGCTACCCTTATCCCCTATGCTATGACACAGTGTAATGACGTTGAGGGATTGCTACTTTTGAGCTTCTCTTATGAGAATATGAGGTATACTCTGGAGTGGCAATTAAGTGGCGGCAGTTCCATGGTTAATATGTGTAAGTATTTTGACTGTAGGGAAAAAGGGTTTATAGAGAAAACAGATTTTGACCTTGATAAATCAGATGTCCGTTCTTCTCTTTTTTCAGATATTGAATTTGAAGATTTAGATATAGATAACGATGGAAAACTTACACAAAATGATTTTGCATTACAAATGGCAGATTATAAAAAGCAAGTGTTCCAGGCTATAGAGGATAATGATGATGAATGGTTGAGAAATAATTATTCTGTTCAAATAACAGCGAAATGGTGTAAAGAACATTTTGCATTGCCTGATATAGCGGCAATCATGCGTTTGGTGAATGTACCCATATATATTTTTCAAGGTGAAGACGACGCTAATATCCCTGTTTCTGATCTTGATAAAATCCGTGATGATTTTAAAAAATGGGGAAAATCAAACTTGCATGTTTTCACTTTTCCCAAACACGACCATGATTTGAATTATTTACTAAGACTTCCCATACCTGAAATGGGCTTCGCTCCTTGAAAATTCAATATTTCAGCTGACAAAATAGTGATTTATGCCCCTATAGCCTCAGGATGGAGTGCGTTACGCAGATATTTCG
>CALWAR010000040.1 GCA_944375765.1 uncultured Mediterraneibacter sp.
AGTGGAAACAGTAGGTATTACAGCAGGGGCATCCACGCCCAACAATATAATTGAGGAGGTTCAAAATAATGTCAGAATTATCTTTTGAACAGATGTTAGACGAGTCATTCAAAACAATCCGCAACGGCGAGGTGGTCGAGGGGACGGTGATCGATGTGAAGCCGGACGAGGTCATCCTGAACATCGGTTACAAGGCTGACGGGATCATCACGAAAAGCGAGTATTCCAATGATCAGTCCCTTGATCTTACAGCAGTTGTCTCTGTCGGCGATAAAATGACAGTCAAAGTTCTGAAAGTAAATGACGGCGAAGGTCAGGTTCTTCTTACATATAAGAGGCTGGCCGCTGAGAAAGGAAATGAGAGACTGCGCGAGGCCTATGAGAACAAAGAGGTTCTCAAAGCTACAGTTACTCAGATCCTCGGCGGCGGCATCTGTGCTACAGTTGACGAAGTAAGAGTATTCATCCCGGCAAGTCTTGTTTCTGATTCATACGAGAAAGATCTCGGCAAATACGAAGGCCAGGAGATCGAATTTGTGATCAGTGAGTTTAACCCGAGGAGAAATCGTGTGATCGGTGACAGGAGACAGCTTCTTGTCGCTGAGCGCGCTGAAAAGCAGAAAGAACTTTTTGCCAAACTGCAGGTCGGAGACAGGATCGACGGCACTGTTAAGAACGTGACGGATTTCGGCGCGTTCGTTGATCTTGGCGGAGTAGACGGTCTCCTTCATATCTCGGAGATGTCCTGGGGCAGAGTGGACAATCCGAAGAAACTCTTCCATGTGGGGGATCCGCTCACTGTCCTTGTCAAAGACATTCATGATACAAAGATCGCTCTCAGCCTGAAATTCCCGGAGACAAATCCATGGGTGAACGCTGCTGAAGATTTTGCGGTCGGCACGGTCATCACAGGCAAAGTAGCCAGAATGACAGATTTCGGAGCGTTTGTTGAACTTGCGCCGGGAGTTGACGCGCTGCTTCATGTCTCACAGATTTCCCGCGAACATGTCGACAAACCGTCGGACGTTCTTTCCATCGGGCAGGAGATCACTGCAAAGATCGTTGATCTCAACGAGTCGGAGAAGAAAATCAGTCTCAGCGTAAAAGCGCTTGAGCCGGAACATACGGAAGATGAGGAAACAACTGCCTATTCTGACGAGGCATTGGAAAAGTAGGTCCCATCGGAACAGGTTTTGGTGTTGCCCGGAACAGTATCTCAGGATACTGTTCCGGTATTTTTATGCAAAAATCGACGGCGATCTGCTCTTATATATCCTGCATTTCACAGATAATCGTTAAAATATCGACAAGATGTTCGCGTAAATATGCAATTTTTCTTCTTTATCCACTGGATTTTGATCATTTCTTTTAGTACAATGATATTATTGTAAAATAAAGCGGAAGCAGCGGTTAGTCAGACGGCTGTCTATTCCTGCTGTTAAGAAAGGAAGAGAAAAATGGGACTTCTGACATTTAAAGGCGGCATCCATCCGGACGATGGGAAACGTTTTTCTAAAGATCAGTCGATCCGCACGATCATGCCGAAAGGCGATCTTGTGTATCCTCTGTCGCAACATATCGGCGCGCCTGCCAATCCTGTCGTAAAAAAAGGAGATCACGTTCTCAAAGGACAGGTCATCGCGGAGGCGGGAGGATTTGTTTCGGCTCCGGTGCACGCATCGGTTTCAGGAACAGTGAAAGGACTGGAGCAGCGTTTTAATCCCGCCGGTTCAAAGGTGGAATGTATCGTCATCGAGAATGACGGCGAGTATAAGGAGACAGAGTACGCTCCTGTTAAGCCCCTTGAAGAGATGTCGGGCGAGGAGATCCTTGAAAGGATCGGAAGCGCCGGCATCGTGGGAATGGGCGGAGCCGGATTTCCGACAAGGGTAAAACTCTCGCCGAAAGAGCCGGAGAAGATCGAGTACATCATCGCAAACTGCGCGGAATGTGAGCCTTATATCACGGCTGACTACAGGAGGATGCTTGAGAACACGGAAGAACTTGTAAGCGGGATGAGGGTGGTATTATCCATGTTCCCCAATGCAAAGGGCTATTTTGCAGTCGAGGATAATAAGAAAGACTGCGCAGAGAAGATCAGGGAAGCTATCGCGGACGAGCCGCGTATGGACGTAAAACTACTGATGACAAAATATCCGCAGGGCGCAGAGCGCCAGCTCATATATGCGGTCACAAAACGCTCCATAAACTCCACGATGCTCCCGGCAGATGCGGGCTGTATCGTCGATAATGTGGAGACGCTTATCGGAATACATACGGCGGTGGTCGAAGGAAAGCCGCTTATGGAAAGAGTAGTGACAGTGAGCGGCGATGCCATTGCAAACCCTGGGAATTTTAAAGTGCTCATCGGGACAGATCATCAGGAACTGATCGAAGAGGCAGGAGGCTTTACCGAAAAACCGGAAAAGCTCATATCAGGCGGCCCCATGATGGGATTTGCGATGGTGACGCCGGAAGCCCCTGTGACAAAGACCTCGTCATCTGTCCTTGCGTTTAAAAAGGATCTTGTGGCGCAGATCCAGGAGACTGCGTGCATCAACTGCAGCAGATGCGTCGATGTCTGTCCGAGCAGGATTATTCCGTCCAGGCTGGCGGACTATGCACAGCGGCATGATGAGGAAGCGTTTGTGGAGATGAACGGACTTGAATGTGTGGAATGTGGGTCCTGCAGCTATGTTTGTCCGGCAAAGAGGCCGCTGAAGCAGGCGATCGGTTCCATGCGCAAGACCGCCCTTGCGAATAAGAGGAAAAAGTAAGAGAGGTGAGAGGAAATTGAACGAGAAATATAATGTATCATCATCGCCGCATATACGCGACAGGATCAAGAGCAGCAATATCATGCTCATGGTATTGATCGGACTTCTTCCTGCGACTCTGTTCGGGATATGGAACTTCCGTCATGAGAATGCGTGGATCCTCGTAGTCGTTACGACTGCTGCGGCTGTTTTGTCTGAGCTTATTTATGAACTGCTGATGCACAAGCCGGTGACGATAAAGGATCTGAGCGCAGCGGTCACAGGACTTCTGCTGGCGCTGAACCTTCCGCCCACGCTGCCGTGGTGGATGGGAGTTATAGGAGCTGTGTTTGCTGTTATCGTAGTCAAGCAGCTCTTCGGAGGGCTGGGACAGAACTTTATGAACCCGGCGCTTGCAGGACGCTGCTTCCTGCTCATCAGTTTTACGAGCCAGATGACTTATTTTGTCTATGACGGTGTCACCGGCCCCACGCCTCTGGCAAACCTGAAATCCGGAGAGGCAGTCGACACCATGGATATGCTGATCGGCAATATCCGCGGGACGATCGGGGAGACCTCTGTTATCGCCATCATGATAGGCGCTATGTTCCTCATCCTGATGGGAGTCATCGATCTTCGGATCCCCGGCTCTTACATCGTATCTTTTGTTGTGTTTATCACGATCTTCGGCGGCCACGGCTTTGATCCGCAGTATATTACCGCTCACCTGTGCGGCGGCGGCCTGATGCTCGGTGCCTGGTTCATGGCTACGGATTACGTGACGTCGCCCATCACGAGCAGCGGAAAGATTGTATACGGAATATGCATGGGACTTCTGACAGGACTGTTCCGTCTGTTCGGAGGGACAGCGGAAGGCGTATCCTACGCGATCATTATCAGTAACCTTTTAGTGCCTCTGATCGAAAAGGTTACTCTTCCAAGACCATTTGGATTTGGCAAAGGAGGAGAGAAGTGATGAACAAGATAATCAAGAACACACTGATACTGACTGCCATAACTGTCGTGTCCGGACTTCTCCTCGGCGTCGTATACGACGTTACAAAGGAGCCCATCGCCCGGGCGCAGGAGAATACACGGCAGGAAGCCTACCGGGCCGTACTTTCGGACGCGTCATCATTTGAGGACATTGCCGGTTTTGACTCTGACAGCGCGAACGCGCTCTTAGAGGAAAACGGTTACGATTCCGACGAGATCACTGCTGTCGTGGAAGGGCTTGATGACAGCGGAGAGACAGTGGGATATGTGATAAATGTGACCTCCTATGAAGCGTATGACGGTACTCTCTCTTTGTCGGTAGGGATTTCATCCGACGGTACCGTAAAAGGAATCGAGATGGTTTCCATCAGCGAGACTGCCGGCCTGGGAATGAAAGCGGATGAAGCGGATTTTAAGGATCAGTTCAAGGATAAGAAAGTCGAACGCTTTACATCTACTAAGACCGGGGAAAGCGGAGACGGTATGATCGATGCGATCAGCGGCGCCACGATCACGACGGATTCTGTGACGAACGCAGTGAACTCCGCTCTTGTATATTACCAGAATGAGTTAGGAGGCGGTGTCGATGAATAAATGTATTGAACGTATTTTTAACGGACTTGTAAAAGAAAACCCGACCTTTGTCCTTATGCTCGGAATGTGTCCGACACTGGCTGTTACTACATCGGCTGTCAACGGCGTCGGTATGGGACTTTCAACAACGGCAGTGCTCATCATGTCCAATATGCTCATCTCCATGCTCAGGAAGATCATTCCGGACTCTGTCAGGATGCCGGCTTTTATCGTTGTTGTTGCATCTTTTGTGACGATCGTGGACTTCCTTCTGGAGGGATTTGTCCCGAGTCTGTACGACTCTCTTGGACTCTATATTCCTCTGATCGTGGTGAACTGTATCATCCTCGGCCGTGCGGAGAGCTATGCTTCCAAAAGCCCGGTGCTCCCGTCCATTTTTGACGGTATCGGAATGGGACTTGGATTTACCGTCGGACTTACATGCATTGGTATCGTAAGGGAAATCATCGGCGCAGGACAGATTTTTGGCATGGATCTTCCCGCTGTCAGGATTTCTTCGATTGTTCTGGAATATGAACCTGTCGCCATATTTGTCCAGGCGCCGGGAGCGTTCCTTGTGCTCTCATGCCTGGTGGCCGCTCAGAATAAGATAAAGAACAACCTGGCCAAAAAAGGCAGGAAAGTACCGAAATCCGCGGGGTGCGCAGAGGGATGCGCCTCCTGCCCGAGCCACGGCATCTGCGGCGGGCATCCTGCCGGATATGAGACGGCTGGAAAAACTGATGAGAAAAAAGAACAGGAGGGGGCATAAATGCAGGAATTAATTTTGATCGCAGTTGGTTCTGCGTTCGTAAACAACGTTGTACTCAGCCAGTTCCTCGGGATCTGTCCGTTCCTGGGCGTTTCCAAGAACGTAAAGACTGCGGCCGGCATGGGCGGCGCAGTAGTGTTCGTCATCACGATCGCATCTTTTGTGACAGGGCTGATCTACAAATACATACTTGGTAATCCGAACATCATGGGCGGAGAACTGGAATATCTGAATACGATCGTATTTATCCTTGTTATCGCGGCGCTTGTCCAGTTTGTTGAAATGTTCTTAAAGAAGTCGATGCAGTCTCTCTACAATGCGCTGGGCGTATATCTTCCGCTCATCACTACGAACTGTGCAGTGCTTGGAGTGGCTCTGACGAACGTAGAAGACGGATACGGACTTCTGACAGGTGTGGTGAACGGCTTTGCCACAGCGGCAGGATTCCTCGTGGCTATCGTACTGATGGCGGGGATACGGGAGAAGACTGAACACAACGATGTGCCGGACGCCTTTAAGGGAACCCCTATCGTTCTTGTTACGGCAGGACTCATGGCGATCGCATTTTACGGATTTGCAGGCTTGATATAGGAGGGAAGATGATATGAGTATAGCAGGGATTATTTTAGCTGTCGCTGTCGTGGGCGGCACCGGTCTGTTCATCGGCGTCTTCCTTGGGATCTCCGGGAAAAAGTTCGCCGTTGAGACGGATGAGAGAGAAGAAGCGATCATGGAAGTGCTGCCGGGCAACAACTGCGGCGGCTGCGGATACGCGGGCTGTTCGGGACTTGCCGCCGCGATCGTGGCGGGAGAAGCCGAAGTGAGCGGCTGCCCTGTGGGCGGCGCGCCGGTAGCAGAGAAGATCGGTGAGATCATGGGCGTGGATGCTTCTGCGCAGGAGAGGAAAGTCGCGTTTGTAAAATGCGGTGGCACCTGCGAGAAAGCGAGCACGGAATATGAATATTACGGAATAAAAGACTGTATCATGGCCAGCCAGATGCAGGACGGGGGTGCTAAAGGCTGTGCTTTCGGATGCCTTGGATACGGCTCCTGTGTGGAAGCGTGTCCGTTTGACGCCATACATATTGAAGACGGCATCGCCGTTGTGGATAAAGAGGCGTGCAAAGCATGCGGGAAGTGTATCAGCGCCTGTCCGAAACATCTGATCGAGTTTATTCCTTATAAACAGCGGACTTTTGTTCAGTGTAACTCCAATGAGAAAGGAAAGGCTCTCATGGACGTCTGCCAGGTGGGATGTATCGGATGCCGCCTCTGCGAGAGGAGCTGTGAGGCAGGAGCCATTACCGTGAATAATTTCCTCGCGCATATCGACGCTGAAAAGTGTACAAACTGCGGCGTATGCGCGGAGAAGTGCCCGAGAAAGATCATAAAGATATGCAACGATAATTTCCAGAGCTGATCTTCGGAAAAAGAGACAGAGAAACCCGGAAACTGACGGGAAAGATCTGCGCAGCAGACGAGCATATCCAAAAGCTCTCTGCACCAGATCTGCGATGTCAGTCTCCGGGTTGTTTCTGCTGCTTTCAGCGGAAAGTCATTCCACTGTTTCCAGCGGGAGATCGTCACTGCTCGCATGTATCCTGCCGTCCTTTGTCACGAAAACCGCCTCCACTCCGTCCAGACTGTCGATCAGTCTGAGCCCGTCCTCAAGTCCAAGTGCAAAGCAGGTCGTGCTCAGTGCGTCGCCGTCTACTGATTCGTCAGAGATGATCGTCACCTGGTCCAGGTCGTTCTGTACAGGATATCCCGTGTCCGGATCCAGAATATGGTGATAGATTACTCCGTCTTTCTCAAAATATCTCTCGTAATCCCCGGACGTCACTACAGACTGGTCATTTATAGACAGCGCGGCCATGACAGTTCCGCTCTCTGCAAAAGGCCGCTGCAGGCCGATCCTGAAATCAGAACCGTCGTTGCGTCCGCCGATGGCGAGCATGTTGCCGCCGAGATTAATAAGGGCATGCTCCACGCCCTCGCTTTTCAGATAATCTTTCAGCCTGTCGGCGATATATCCTTTGGCAATGCCGCCGAGATCGATCCGGGCTTCGGGATCGTTTAGGGTGACTGTCTCTCCTTCCACCCGGATTAAGCGGTAGTCGATATGCTCTGCCGCCTCTTTCAGAGCCGCCGGATCCGGGAGAGTCTTCTCTGTGTTGTCCGTAAAATCCCAGAGACTGCTCGCGGATGCGATCGTGATATCGAAAAGCCCGCCGGATATATCTCCGTACTCGATTCCCTTTTCGATCAGTTCCGCGGTTTCCTGCGAGACGGTCACAGGAGCTCCGCCTGCCCGGTTGATTTCTGAGACTTCGCTTGTCTCTATCGTCGCGCTCAAAAGTTCTTCATAGTACCGGCACAGTTCCTCGCATTGTTCCATCACGTTTTCGGAAGTCCCCCACGCTTCGATCTGCACGACCGTGTCAAAATACATTCCGGTCATTGTAACGGAACTGCTTTCAGGAGGTGACGAGCATCCTGGAAAAGTGACGGACAGGGCCGCGGTGAGAAAAGCGAAGAGGACTGTCTTTTTTGTCAGCCTGCCGCCCCGTCCGGATCTCATACGGCGCTTCAGATGTTGATATATCTTCAGAGATATTGTTTTCAAAATGTCATGCTCCTTTGTCTGATGAGTTTTAACGTATGTGACTATTATAACCTATTTCATATCACAGGACAACGAGTGAATAGCTGTCGGACAGGCGGCATTAAGATTGCATAATAAAAGACGGTATGCTATGATATTTGAGGTGAAGAACTGGCTATATCTGGCCGGAGGTGAAGATTGAAAATGAAAAGTAGAGGGTATCCATTCCCTTAATCGCATGACAAATAAGCCATCTTTCGGTGGCTGCTTTCAAAATTGAATATTGAAAAGTTAAGGTTATGCAGTTGCTGACTTGATTTT
>CALWAR010000041.1 GCA_944375765.1 uncultured Mediterraneibacter sp.
CTCCGGTTACAGGTCATAAGACAAAGTAACAAGCCTGCGATATAGCTAAAAGCAATCAGGCAAATGAAGAACTCGTTTTACTCAGACAACTTCATTTGCCTGATTAACGCCATACCACAGGCTTTAAAAAAGCCGGTCGAAAGGATCAGTTTTATCGACGAAGTTCCGGCCACTTCCGATTTGTATGAGTGTTTGTTGAAAGAGGCGTTGCAGCTGAAAAATGTGTACTGGCCGGATGAGACAGCAGAAAAAGAAGATACTGCATAAGTTATACATCGACATGGAGCGTTCCGAATACACCTCGTTCTCCATGTTAGCGATATTAAAATGTGAGTTCCAATAGACGAGCATTTTTATGTCGCGTTACATGGATTCGAGGGGATGAGGTAAAGCAGGTCGGTATAGTGTTGCAGTATCTTCTTTTTCTGCGTCCGCTGTTCGATCAGTATGTCTTTACTATTACAGCGGTGTTTCTTCAATATACACGAATTTCAGAACCCTTCTTCATTCCTTTTCATCCTCATCTCTCTTCGTTTCTTTGCCGCTTCCCACTCTGCTTTCTCCGCTTCAGTCTCTATTATCAGCCTCGGCACGGGTTTCGGTTTATCGTTTTCATCCAGTGCGACCATAGTAAAATATGCCCGGTTGATGGGATGGCGCATGCCGTTTTCGATATGTTCCACGTAGGTATCCAGCCTCACCTCGAGAGATGTAGTGCCCACATAAGTCACTTTCCCTATAATAACGACCATTTCACCATTATAAGCTCCATGGATAAACCGCAGGTTATCTACCGATGCGGTGATCACATTAGAACGCGTATGACGCATCGCCACCATGCCGGCGGCCTCGTCAAGCCACTGCATAAGCATACCGCCAAAGAGCCTGCCCGCCGAATTCAGATGATTCGGCCGCACCATGCGGACAATCTCAACCCGTGACTCTGATACTTTTCTTTCTTCAATCATAATTATCTCCAATCCTGATATATTTTCACTCTATACATTGCCTGCTCCGTTTTCCCCGGCAAGGCAGGACGTTTTCTCTATTGTAACAATTGATACATACGAAAACAACCCGCATCTCTATCCTTGCCAGTTTTTGTTCCATCATTTACAATATTCTCGAAATAAATTTTACAAAGCGAGGCAGACATGACAAATATCAGGCTTACACTTCAATACGACGGAACCCGTTATCTGGGCTGGCAGCGCCCGGAAAAAGATGGTTATCGCAAAACAATTTCATACAGATTATCTTCTGTTCTGGAAAAAATGAGCGGCAGCCCGGTCACGCTCTATGCAGGCGCCAGGACCGAACCCGGCGTACATGCGCTGGAACAGACCGTCAGCTTTGTCACGGATGCTTTTTCCGATATAGAGATGCTGCATCAGGATCTGGATCATTATCTTCCCATGGATATCCGTGTTCTTCACTGCGAGGCCGCGCCGGAACGGTTCCGCGCCGATCTGAACGCCCGGTCGCGCACGTATGAATACCGGATCTGTACCGCCCCTGTCTACAACATCTTTACGGCCGCATACACAGCTCACATCTGCCCTCCACCGGATATCAGTGCCATGGAGACTGCCGCCGGATATTTGAAAGGGCGCCATGATTTCCGTTCTTTCTCAAGTGCACGGAAGAAAAAGGGAACAGAGAAAGAAATGACAGAGATCGCTTTCCGGAAATCCGACGATACAGACAATGATTCAGACACGCTTATCATTTCGCTTACCGCCAATGATTTTCTCTACCGGATGCCCCCTCTGATCGTTGGAACACTTCTGGAGATCGGTCAGGGAAAGCGGACGCCGGAGAGTATACTGCACATTCTCGAGGGGACAGAAAAAACAGGCGCCCCCTGCGAAGCAAAAGGACTCCTGCTCAAATCTGTACAATATTAAACTGCTTTCTTTCATCATAAGAACAGTCCGGCTATATGGAATGCGATAAAACTTACTACCCAGGCAACTGCAAGCTGGAAGAGCACAATGCCAAGTGTCAGCTTCTTGCTTCCCACTTCTCTGTGGATCGTAGCTATCGTCGCCGTACAAGGCACATACAGCAGACAGAATACCATGAGAGAATACGCATTTGCCGCGCCGAATCCCATTGCCCCGAGCGTGGCCACAAAGCTGTCCATGCCGTGGGATGTGGTAATATTCTGTATTCCGAAAAGCACGCTGCAGCTTGACACCACGACTTCCTTTGCCGCGATTCCGGAAATGAGTGCAACCACGATCTGCCAGTAACCCAGCCCGAGCGGACGGAAGAACGGTACGATCGCTTTTCCGATGATCGAGCCGAAGCTGTCTGCAATATCTGTCACATAACCGGTCGGACCGAAATTCAGAAGCACCCACATAATGATCGATGCGAGGAAAATAACGGTTCCTGCTTTTGTCAGATAATCTTTTACTTTCTCCCACACATATACCGCGATCGTACGCGCATTCGGCGCTTTATACTCAGGCAGCTCGATGAGCAGTGCATGTTCCGCCTTGCTGCCGTCGATCTTTGAGATGATGAATGCAGTCAGGATTGCGATCACGATTCCCAGCAGATACATGGAGTAACATGCCAGCATTGCATGTTCCCCGAAAAACATCGAAGAAAACAGTACATAAATCGGCAGTCTCGCGCTGCAGGACATGAACGGCGTCACAAGGATCGTCTTCAGCCTGTCTTTCCTGTGCTCCAGCGCACGCGACGCCATGACCGCGGGAACGGAACAGCCGAATCCCAGCAGCATAGGCAGGAACGCCCTTCCCGAGAGTCCGAGGTGGCTCATGATGTCATCCATGACGAACGCCACCCTCGACATATAACCGCTGTCCTCAAGGAACGCTAACGCAAGGAACAGGATAAAGATATTCGGCAGGAATGTCAGGATGCCGCCCACGCCGGAAATGATACCGTCCACCAGAAGGGAATTGAGCATCGGGGATGTTCCGGCTGCCTCAAGCCCTGCGCTCACCGCGCCTGTCAGGAGGTCGAGCCCTGTCTCAAAGTAACCTTTCAGCCAGTCTCCTACAGTAAATGTCAGGAAGAATACCAGCGCCATGATCGCCAGAAAGATCGGAAGCCCCAGCCATCTGCCTGTCATAAAGCGGTCAATACGGTCTGTCTGCTCCGCTTTTGCACTTTTATTGACAAGGGTTTCGTCAATCACTTCTTCTATAAAATCATATTTTTCATTAATGATATCTTTTTCATAACTCCGGTCAGCAATCCCTGTCATATC
>CALWAR010000042.1 GCA_944375765.1 uncultured Mediterraneibacter sp.
TAGCCATACCTGACACCGGGTTGTTGGAAGAACCGATCAGACCTACCATACGGGAGGATACGGATGCAAAGAAAAAACCGAAGATCACAATGATCAGCGCTCCGACCGGATTGACCGGGAATGTCGGGATGAGCCAGATCAGGATCACGATCACAACGATCATAACAAGCAGCAACGGCATCGGGAGATCCTGCTGCGTACGAAGAGTATTATTGTCGGTATGTCTCCTGTTCATGCTCGACATCGCCTGCTTAAATGTGCGGATGATCAGAGGGAATGTCTTGATCAGGCTGATCAGACCGCCGGCAGCAACAGCTCCGGCGCCGATGTATCTGATATAGGTGTCCCATAGAGCGGAAGGTCCGTCTGTGGCGATCATCTCACTGATCGAGACTGTGCCGGGATAAATCGTCGTATCCCCGCCGAACAGTGCGATCGCCGGCATGAGGACGAACCAGCTTAAAGTACCGCCTGCCAGCATGTAGCTGGCGATTTTGGGTCCGCAGATGAATCCCACGCCTGCAAGGGACGGAAGCACCTGGATACCGACCTGCGATCCGGCATAGCCTTTAAAGGCATATCCGATCTCGCTGGGAAACAGCCTGAATCCGTCTGCGATGAATTTGTATACAGCGGCAATACCAAGACCTGTAAAGACAGCTCCGGCCTTGCTGCCTCCCTCCTCGCCTGCGAGAAGGACTTCCGCGCATGCGGTTCCCTCCGGGAACGGAAGTGTCCCGTGTTCTTCCACGATGAGCGCCTGGCGAAGCGGAACCATAAAGCAGACGCCCAGTATACCGCCGAACAGAGCGATCAGGAAGATCGTCATAATGCTTGGAAATTCGATCCTGCCTTCCTCAGCCCAGAGAAAGAGGGCCGGCAGGGTGAAGATCGCTCCTGCTGCAAGAGACTCTCCGGCGGAGCCAATCGTCTGTACAAGGTTGTTCTCAAGGATGGAATCCCTGCGGAGGATGACGCGGATGATCCCCATGGAGATGACCGCCGCCGGGATAGATGCGGAGATGGTCATACCGACGAGAAGACCGAGGTAAGCGTTTGCCGCGCCGAATACGACCGCAAGGATGATACCGATGAGAACAGAGGTCACTGTAAATTCCGGGACGATCTTGTCCGCAGGAATATACGGTTTGAACTTATTTTTGTTGTCCATGTTACATTCATTCCTTTCTTGTTTTTAACGACTTTTTAACACAGTCTATGTTATTATATCACTTGACCATGGTAAAGGGAAGAAGAAATTTCGCAACATTTCGCAATTTGGGTTACGAAAAAATAGATTTATCGTGACAAATCGACAACTTTCTGCTAGACTAGATTTATTGGAAGAACATTTTTGCCAGCGGGTTTGTATCGCACGAAGCTATACATGCATTGCGGCGCCCTTGTTTTACATTATACGACAGCTTTCACTTTACGCCCGGCGGGCAGCTTATGTTCTGCAATAACCCGCCTGAAGATTCGGTAAACAGCGGAACAATCCCGGACTCAGGCGTCAAGTACAAATGAAAACGGAGGAGATATCATTGATCGACCAAATAAAAGTTCTGAAAAATTGTTCTATTATTGTCAGTGTCGCCATGGTGCTTTATGCGTTGTGCTATTTGATCTCCGGCAACTGGCTCCTGGTAGTGGTACTTATACTGATGGGGGCGGTGCTGCTGATCCCGTGCCTCTTTATGGTGCGTCCCGAGACTATCAAATGGCTGAGCATATTTATGGTAGTATGGATTGATGTTATTATCTTTGTGGCGCAGATATTTTCCCAGGAGCTGGCGACAGCCTCGGCGTTGTATGCCTGTGCTATCGCCCTGTCGGCTCTGTTCCTGTCACGTCCTCTGGTGCGGTTGTGCTGCATCTGCAGCGCAGTGCTGTTCATAGCCGAGTGCGTGGTCCTTAGTCTGATGAACAACCAGTTGATAGAGGAGCCTATGGTTCTGGGCGAGTGTCTGCTGGCGATCCTTGTGGCATATATCCTGTTGGATCAGGCCGTAAAGAACAGTATTTTCTACATTACCGAGGCGTATAGCCAGGAAAAGGCATCGGCCCGTCTTTTAGGCGAACTGGATAAAAAGCAGAAGCAAAATGAGCAGGTGCTTGGCGATCAGCAGCAGTTATTAGAGCAGATCGCTCAGATAGCAACGCATATTTCCAGCGAGGCCAAAAGTCTGGCTGACCAGTCTGACAGTCTTGCCACCGGTTCCACCAGTCAGGCGGCTTCTCTCGCTAATGTATCGAATGCTGTCGAAGAGATATACCGCCAGATTTCAGATACAGCCGATCAGGCTGCAGAAGTCCGCAGTGCATCGGAAACCATGCGGCGTCATGCCGGCGACGGTGACGCTCAGATGCAGGAACTGCTAAGTTCCATTGCCGATATCGAGTCCAGCGTGCAGTCCATTGAAGCTACGATCAATTCCATTCAGTCACTGGCATTCCAGACGAATATCCTGGCGCTGAACGCCTCTGTAGAGGCCGCCCGCGCCGGAACGAGCGGAAAGGGCTTTGCGGTGGTGGCAGAGGAAGTCCGTACTCTGGCCGGACACAGCAGTGAAGCGGCCCAGAACATCATGCAGGTACTGAACCGCTGCCGCGAGGCGGTAAATCAGGGCAGTAATGTGGCTACAAAAACTTCTGTAGCCATGGGACGGATCAAAGAGAGCGTGGAGGAAGTGGCGTCCCAGTCTGTTTGCATCTCTGACCGGACAGGCTCTCAGATGAACGCTGTCAACAGTATCAAAGATGACCTGGGAGTGGTTTCAGGTATTGTCCAGTCCAACGCCGCAGCTTCGCAGGAATGTTCAGCGATGGTCCGGGAGCTCTCAGAACAGGCTCACAGGCTGGATCACTTGAGCAAGGCATAATGCCTGGCTGACATATTGTAATGTCACAGAAAACACAATATGATTACAGATGCTTTAAAAGGAGAACGGTTGCCGCACCATTCTCCTTTTTCACTTTCAGAGGGACCGGGGCCGCTTAGGACAGGGAGACGAACTGCCCGTATAACATTGAGCCTGCCGAATTCACTGTGCCAATTTTTCTGAAAATATGTTACACTCTTAGTTGCAGGAGGGATCTGTTTTGGAAGCATATACGAGTTTTGCGGCAGTGTACGATACATTTATGGATAATGTGCCCTATGAGGAATGGGGAGAATATATACATGGCATGTTATGTAAATATGGCGTGGAAGGCGGACTTGTCCTCGATCTGGGATGCGGTACGGGAACAATGACGGAGATACTGGCCGGATACGGATATGATATGACAGGAGTGGACAATTCTGAGGACATGCTGGAACTTGCTATGGAAAAACGTATCAAATCCGGGTATGATATCCTGTATCTTCTGCAGGACATGCGGGAATTTGAGCTGTACGGTACTGTTCGGGCTGTAGTGAGCGTATGCGATTCTGTCAATTATGTGACAGAACCGGAAGAACTGGAAGAAGTGTTCCGGCTTGTGAATAATTATCTCGATCCGGGCGGCGTCTTTCTGTTTGATTTCAATACAGATTATAAATACCGGGAAATCATGGGAGACTGTACTATAGCAGAGGATCGTGGAGAGTGCAGTTTTATCTGGGACAACTATTATTATGAAAAAGAGCGGATCAATGAATACGGCCTGACGCTCTTTATCCAGGAGAAAGGCCCTGCTGAAACGCAGACAGTTCATAGGGCGCAGCTTTACCGGAAATACAAAGAAACCCATTATCAGAGAGGCTACACTCTGAAAGAAATATGCGGACTTCTTGAGAATGCGGGACTTGTGTTTGAAGCGGCTTATGACATGGATACAAAAGAGGAGCCGGCAGATACGGCTGAGCGGATCTGCGTGATCGCGAGGGAATCGGGGAAACAGGAGGAATAAAAATGAAAGACTATATTGTAAGAGCTTCTGCGGCGCATACACAGATCCGTGCGTTTGCCGCGGTGACAACAGAGATGGTGGAAGAGGCGAGACGACGCCACGGCACAAGTCCGGTGGCTACGGCGGCTCTCGGCAGGCTTCTGACCGGCGGCGTGATGATGGGCAGCATGATGAAAAATGCGACAGATATACTGACGATACAGATCAGATGTTCGGGCCCGATCCAGGGACTGACCGTGACGGCAGACAGTCAGGGAAATGCAAAAGGCTATGCGTTTAACCCGGATGTGATGCTGCTTCCAAAGAACGGCAAACTGGATGTAGGCGGAGCGCTCGGTCAGGGTGTTATGAACGTGATCAAGGATATGGGACTTAAAGAGCCTTACTCCGGGCAGACGATCCTGCAGACCGGAGAGATCGCGGAAGACCTTACGTATTACTTCGCAACATCCGAACAGACGCCATCCTCTGTAGGGCTGGGCGTGCTCATGGAGCGCGACAATACCGTCCGCTGCGCAGGCGGCTTCATCGTACAGGTGATGCCGTTTATCGAGGACGGGGTATTAAACAAACTGGAGCAGAATATCCAGAATATCCAGTCCGTCACCTCCATGCTGGACAACGGCCATACGCCGGAGGAGATGCTCGCTCAGGTACTGGACGGCCTGGATCTGGAGATCACGGATACAATGCCGGCTAAGTTTAGCTGTAACTGTTCCAAAGAGCGGATCGAGAAAGCGATCGTCAGCGTGGAAGAGAAAGAGATTCAGTCCATGATCGATGACGGCGAAGATATCGAAGTGAAATGTCATTTCTGCAATACGGCATATAACTATACAGTGGATGAACTGAAAGAACTGTTGAAAAGGGTGAACAAGAAAGGGAGATGGATATGAAACACGGATTCTTAAAAGTTGCCGCAGCCACGCCGGATATCCGGGTGGCGGACGTAGAGTTCAATACAGCGAAAATATGTGAGGCAATCAGCGAAGCAAGCGGACAGAAAGCAAAGATCATCGTATTTCCGGAGTTATGCGTGACCGGATATACCTGCGGAGATCTGTTTACTCAGGAGGTACTTCTGAAAGCAGCAAAAGACGCGCTGCTCAGGATCGCGGAATATACGGCGGACAGGGACATCCTTGTTTTTGCGGGCGCGCCCCTGTCAGTCGGAGGAAAGCTGTACAACGTGGCGGCCGCCATGAATCAGGGAAAGGTGATCGGATTTACGACCAAGACATTTCTCCCGAATTATGGTGAATTTTACGAGATGCGCCAGTTTACACCCGGTCCGGACACAGCGGGATATATCGACTTTAACGGACAGAAAGTACCTTTCGGACCTCAGCTTCTGTTTAAGGCAAGTGATATGGAGGATCTGATCGTGTCTGCGGAAATCTGTGAGGACGTCTGGTCGCCCATCCCGCCGAGCATCAGGGCGGCGCTGGAGGGCGCTACCGTGATCGTAAACTGTTCCGCCAGCGACGAGACGATCGGGAAAGACACGTACCGCAGGGAACTGATCGCGGGACAGTCCGCGCGCCTGATCGCAGGTTATATTTATGCGAATGCCGGAGAGGGCGAATCCACGACGGACGTGGTCTTTGGCGGACACAATATCATCGCGGAAAACGGGGCGATCTTAAAACAGGCAAAGCGGTATCACAATGAGATCATTTATTCAGAGCTGGATATCCAGAGGATCGTCAGCGAGAGAAGAAAGAATACCACATTCAAGACTGAGGCAGGACAGACACTGATCCGGATCCCGTTTCATATCAGGAATGAGGGAACAGCGCTCACCAGAACATTTCCGAAGAGGCCGTTCGTCCCTGCAGATGAAAGAGCAAGGGCACAGCGATGCGAGGAGATCCTGACGATCCAGGCGATGGGACTGAAGAAACGTCTGGCGCACACCAATTCCAGAACCGCTGTTGTGGGAATCTCAGGCGGACTGGATTCCACACTTGCACTTCTTGTGACAGCAAAGGCATTTGATATGCTCGGCCGCGACAAGAAAGACATTATCGCGGTGACGATGCCATGCTTCGGGACGACAGACCGGACGTATAATAACGCCTGTGAGATGACGAGAAAGACGGGGGCTTTGCTGAAAGAAGTGCCAATTGCGGATGCAGTGAATATCCACTTCAGGGATATCGGACAGGATCCGGACAACCATGATGTGACTTACGAGAATTCTCAGGCAAGAGAACGTACTCAGGTGCTGATGGATATCGCCAACCGGACGGGCGGCATGGTCATCGGTACCGGAGATATGTCCGAGCTTGCGCTGGGATGGGCT
The DNA here is from genome assembly GCA_944375765.1 of uncultured Mediterraneibacter sp. Classification (GTDB taxonomy): domain Bacteria; phylum Bacillota; class Clostridia; order Lachnospirales; family Lachnospiraceae; genus Mediterraneibacter. Next base: position 6,200 of record CALWAR010000042.1, read on the forward strand.
ACCTACAACGGCGACCATATGTCCATGTACGGCGTCAATGCATCTGTGCCGAAGACGCTGGTGCGCCACCTTGTCAAATATGCTGCTGACGAGACGCCGGATGAGGAGCTTCGCAGAGTTCTCTATGATGTACTCGACACGCCTGTAAGTCCGGAGCTGCTCCCGCCGAAAGACGGAGACATCGCGCAGAAGACAGAAGACCTGGTAGGACCGTATGAACTTCACGATTTCTTCCTGTATTATATGCTTCGATTCGGATACGAACCGGCGAAGATCTTCCGGCTGGCGGAGATGGCGTTCGACGGGGACTATGACAGAGAGACGATCCTGAAATGGCTCAGGACATTCTGCCGGAGGTTCTTCTCCCAGCAGTTTAAACGATCCTGTCTTCCGGACGGACCGAAGATCGGTACGGTAGCGCTCTCTCCCAGAGGCGACTGGAGGATGCCGAGCGACGCGTGCGCGGCAGTGTGGATGAAAGAACTGGATGACATTGATTAAAATGGAAATCCGGGAATAAAGTGATAGATGAAAAAGCAGTAAAAAATCAGTGAAGGAGTGATTAGATGAAACTGATCAGGACAGAAAATGCAGTCGGCAGTGTACTCTGCCACGATATCACGCAGATCATCCCGGGCGTGGTGAAAGATGCGGTATTCCGGAAAGGGCATGTAGTTACGGAAGAGGATATCCCGGTCCTGCTCTCCGTTGGGAAAGAGCATCTGTACGTGTGGGAACAGCAGGAGGGAATGCTTCATGAAAATGACGCGGCGGAAGTGCTGCGTCAGGTATGCCAGGGCGGACATATGAAAGCGTCCGAGGCAAAGGAAGGCAAGATCGAGCTTACTGCAGAAGAGGACGGTCTCTTAAAGATCGACAGAGAGAAGCTGAATGCGGTAAATGCCATGGGGCAGATGGTGCTTGCTTCCAGACACGGGGACTTTCCGGTAAAAAAAGGAGACAAGATCGTGGGGATGCGCGTGGTTCCGCTGGTGATCGAAGAGGAGAAGATGAACCGGGTGAAAGAAATCTGCGGTGCGGAACCTGTGTTCCAGATCTTTCCATTCCGTAAGATGAAAGCCGGGATCATTGCCACGGGAAGCGAAGTCTACCGCGGCCGGATCAAAGACCGGTTCACTCCTGTGGTAAAGGAAAAACTGGAAGAGTTCGGCGTGGAAGTGCTGGGCCATGTTGTGTGCGACGACGATGCAGAGATGACGACAGGAGCGATCAATGACTGGATCAAAAAAGGCGCGGACATAGTCGTCTGTACCGGAGGTATGAGCGTGGATCCGGACGACAGGACGCCTCTTGTTATCCGCAATGCGTCGGATGAAATCGTTACTTACGGGGCTCCTGTGCTGCCAGGCGCCATGTTCATGCTGGCGTATAAAAAGAGGGAGGACTCAGGTGCAGATGAGCAGAATACGGGAGCCGGGAGCAAGTCGGATATCCCGATCATGGGGCTGCCCGGATGCGTGATGTACTCGAAACGCACGATCTTCGATCTTGTGCTGCCGCGTATCGTGGCAGGAGAGCATCTGATCGCGGAAGATTTCAGTGTGCTGGGCGAGGGCGGACTGTGCCTGAACTGTAAGGTGTGTACATATCCGAACTGCGGATTCGGGAAATAAAGATGTTACAGTGTGAACTATAACATAAAAATCAAAGCAAAACGATTCAATATGAATACATGATTGTTTGCCTGATACCACTGTGGTAATATAAAGACAGGGAAACCTAAGCCGGGCGGCTTACCCTCTGATTTCTTCGGAGGGGCAATCCCTCCAGACATCATGCCCCTTTGGGTACGAGAGAAAGGAGGGCGATGCCAGTGAATGTTACATATTCGGATTTGATCCAATTGTTAATCTTCATTGTAGCCCTTGTAGGTCTGTGCTATCAGATCTTTAAGGACAGAAAATAGCCGCCACTACTGCCAATAGTGACGGCTGCCCGTTAGGGTAGTAATTCACTGTTCGGGGTAAGCCGCTTTGGTTTCCCTTTCTGTCTTTAATATAGCACATGCGGCAGGGGTACGCAAGACGTTTTACGAATTCCCCCCCCCCTGCTGTTTATGCCTGCATCCGCCACCGCCCTGGCGACGTCCCGTACTTCCGTTTGAAAATTCGGTTAAAATATGAAAGGTTATCGAATCCGCTCTGTTCCGCTATCTCAAGAACAGAACTGTCGGAAGACTTCAGCAGCCGTTCCGCCATCGTCAGGCGGTAATCATTGAGGTACTCAATAAATCCCGTGCCCATATGCTGCTTGAAGAATTTCATGAAATGGGATTTGCTGTAGTAGGTGAGAGCCGCCATGTCATCGATCGTGATGTGCTCGGTATAGTGCTCTTCCACATACTTTAATATGGTTTTCATTTTTTCGAGAGACTTCGTCTGGGATATGGACGAGGTCGCTTTTTTCTGCCGGTTGGAAATGAGCAGATAGAAGAACTGGAAGAGAAGCCCTTTTACTGCAAGCTGGTATCCTTCCGTTTTGGTGTCACACAGCAGGTCAATCTGACGGATGCATTCGGATACATCCTTATAATAGGACACAGCAGGAGTAAGGTATGTGTCTGATGGGATTTCACCGTTAATAAAGGGGAAAATAAAGCGGACTGCACACAGGTCGTTCTCTCCGGATATGAGCAGATCCGGTTTCATTATGATATTTTCGTACTCCATAAAATATCCCTGATCCTGCTCGATGGAATGGAGCTGCCCTGGGCGGATGAGGATAATATCCCCCGAAGTGACAGAACGCTTTTGCAGATCTACGGAAACGATACCCCGTCCCTTTTTGATAACGACCAGCTCAAGTTCTGCATGCCAGTGCAGAGGAACCTGTGGAAAATCCTTCGGGATGGAGCAGAGATATGTATTGTACGGGAATCCCGCTGTTGTGTGCGATTTGACTTCCCGGTAATTCTGGTATTCATTCAGATTCATGGCATGCCTCTTTCATGATAATGTATAACAGTTCAGCCCGCGCCATTC
>CALWAR010000043.1 GCA_944375765.1 uncultured Mediterraneibacter sp.
CCGAAATATCTGCGTAACGCACTCCATCCTGAGGCTATAGGGGCATAAATCACTATTTTGTCAGCTGAAATATTGAATTTTCAAGGAGCGAAGCCCATTTCAGGTATGGGAAGTCTTAGTTATTAATTATTCTGCTGCTATAGACGGCAAGCCTGCGATAATTATGTCCACGCCTGATTCAACGAGTGGAAGAAATACAGGAGTGATCAAAATAGGATTGATCAACGATACAGGCGCGGCAGGGGAAGAACGTTATTCTATCGACTGGGCGTATGAATTTGCGGTGGATGGGAATGTAGGATATTCTTATTCGTGTTTGTCCGAACTCCCGGATGGTTCGATAGGCGTATACTATGAGAAATATGATTCATGGTCGAGAGATCAGCTTCACCTGAAGAATATATTATCGTTTGAAAAGTATACGATTTCACAGTTAAAAACAAGCTGACTGTTTAAAAATAGATAGTCCTGAACGGGGCAGGGAGCGACTCGTGCGAGTCACTCCCTGCCCCGTAAAATTTACCCATTAAAAGAGAAAAAGAAGTTTCCCTGATATTTGGCATTGATGGCACTTGTAAAGCGCGCTGTGATCTCGGCCGGCCGGGTAATCGCGCCGCCGACTACTAATGCAAATGCGCCTGCTTCTAACGCTTTGACTGCCTGCCCGGGATCATGGATATGTCCTTCTGCAATAACTTTTGCGGGACAGATTTTAACAAGCGTGCGGATGAAATCATAATCAATTTCATTTATCCCTCTCGTTTCCTCGGTATAGCCACGCATTGTTGTTCCGACAAAATCAGCGCCGGCAGAAGCGCAGTCTAATGCTTCTTCAACAGTAGCAATATCCGCCATGATCAATTGGTCTGGATATTTTTCCCTGACAGAACGGATAAATTCCGCAGACGATTGTCCCCCGGGCCTGAGGCCGGAAGTCCCCTGTAACGCCAGAATATCGACGCCGCATGTTACCAAAGCGTCTGCCTCATCCATCGTAGCGGTAATGTATATCGGACACGATGGATAATCCTTTTTTATGATGCCGATAATGGGAAGATCGACGCACTCTTTAATTTGAGAAATATCTCTTACAGTATTTGCACGAATTCCTACTGCGCCGGATTGAGCCGCGGCTTTGGCCATTAACGGCATTATACCGCCTTTCCTGGTATATAAAGGTTCGGATTCCAGAGCCTGGCAGGAAACAATGAGCCCTTTATAAATTTTATCCATTAAAGCTTTTTTTCTCATACATTATGATCCTTCCCAAGAATGAATAGTACCGCAGTGAACTTTAGCGGAGCCTGATTTTAAACACAGCTTTGCGCACACGCTGACACGAGGATGTCTTACAGCCTGGTTTGTGCGGCTCTCCGGGGAAAAACAGCACAAAGCGACTTTCCCCGAGCGTGCCGTCTGCATGTGCTGCGGCGGAAATAAAACCGATATCATCGTCTGCATTATAGTCCTGGGCGGAAATATCTGCAGACGACCATTCCCAATATTCATTTCCGTCTATATCGATTTGTAAATCAGCATATAAGTGATGAAATTCAAAAGCCTTGTCCCCGGCTTCAAGCAGATCGGCGTCCATTACATTGACATAAACATCTTCCCCGGCGATAGAAGTTTTGCCGCAGGGAAGCGTTTCAAGGCGATTATCCTGTATCCAGTCAATTACCGAGTCAAGATTGGGGTGCAGGCCGCGATAATATGTAAGGTTTTGTATTGTATCAGTGATCATAGTATGCCTCCGTTCTGTTTTAAGTCTGAGATGGTGTTTTCTATCATTGTCTGAGCTTCGATGACAACGGACTCGTCTTCCGGCGCCAGTCCGGGGAGAGGAGAGCGTACGCTGCCAAGCTCCAGGCCGTACATTCTGCGCAGGATTTCTTTCATTACTGCGTATAAGTTGCCGCGGGCTTCTCCCATTTTATAGATAATGCGATTAGCCTCGTATTGTATTCTCTGAGCGGCCTCGATATTTCCCTCTTTAATTAAGGCGTCTGTTTTAAGATACAATTCTGGCATGACAGCATAAGTACCGCCGATACCTCCGTCTGCTCCAATAGCTCTGCCCGCGACAAACTGTTCGTCCGGACCGTTAAAAAGAACAAAGCCATTCTGTCCGCGTGCGGATATACCGGCATCTTTGAACATCTGGATGTCCTGCGTTGGCATTGACGAATTTTTAACAGCGATAACGTTTGGATTTTTCAGCATTTCGGTTAAAAGGGACATGGTCAATGAGGTTCCGGCTAACTGCGGAATATTATAAATCACAAAGTCGGTATCAGGAGCGGCGGAGCTGATCATATTCCAATACCGGGCAATAGCATATTCCGGGAGGTGGAAATATATGGGCGGGATTGCCGCTATCGCGTCGACCTGGCATTTTTCGGCGTGTTTCGCCAGTTCCATTGAGTCCTCTGTATTGTTGCAGGCAACGTGCGCGATAACGGTCAGTTTTCCCTTTGCTTCGCTCATAACAGCTTCCAGGACTGCTTTCCTCTCATCGGTGTGCTGATAAATACACTCTCCTGATGATCCGCCAACATATACGCCTTGTACTCCCTTATTGATCAGATGACGGGTTAATGCCTGTACGCCGGGAACTGATATTTTTCCGTTCCTGTCATAGCAGGCATAAAATGCGGGAATGATACCACAGTATTTACGAGTATCTTTCATATGCGGGTTCCTCCTTATAAAAAAATGCGCACAATATTATGTGACTTATAATTTAAATATATCAAAAGACAGAAAAAAGTGATATAAAAAAGTTGACTATTTATACAAGAAAACGCTTATAACAAATTGATAACAGTCATGGAGAATGATACAATATTTAGAATAAATTTCTGCTCTGATAACAGGAGGCGTTCAAGAATGAAAACAATCTATTCAGATTATTATCCGATTTTTTTATACGTGGATAAATACCGGTTCTCTAAAAACTGGCTTTACACAGATGCGAAAGTACCGTATTCGCTGATTCGATATATTCTGTCCGGCACAGTCAGTTTTTTTATTGACGGTAAAAGGTATGATGCGGGCCGGGATGATGTTGTTTATATACCGCAGGGCAGCATTCTGGGCGGCGTTGCGAATGAAGACCTTGTTTTTATCAGTATCCGCTTTATTGATTCGGTGCAGATTGCAGACGCGGATATGCTGCAGATACTTTGGGATATTCCTGTTTTATACAGTTTTTCTGGAGACAATGAAATGCGTTCCTATTTTGAAAAGGTTTATGCCAACGCATTGACGAGAAATACGTTTAAGATGTTAAATATACGCGGATACTTGAATCTGATCTGTGCAAAACTGGCGCAGATTTCCCGTCAGAATTATGGCACAGATGTTACGGTGGAAGAAGACCGCAGGCAGATGGAACAGATGGAAGCACGTTTTGATATGCAAAGTATAAAAAAGCGCGCTCAAAAATCGGCCAGAGCAAAAAATGATCCGCGTATTGCTATTGTCTTAGATGCACTGACCACATATCCCCAGGAAAATTTTACTACGCGTAAACTTTGCGAGTTTGCTGATTTAAGCGAGAGTACACTGCGTCGCTTATTTAAAGAACAGACAGGGAAAACATTATATGAGTTTATGAAAGAAAATAAAATGAATTATGCAGCACGCAAATTGTTAGTTACCAACGATGCTATTTCTTCAATAGCGTATGAACTGGGATATGAATCGCCCAGTTATTTTGCTAAATGTTTTAAAGGGATATTTGGAATCTCACCACAGGAATATCGAAAGACGTCCCAGGGGATGTAGAAGTCTTTTCCGGTTTTACCGGAGCGGGATAATCTCGACAAATACAGTGTTATCCGCTATAATAACAAACATTGAGCATTGGGGCGGAAATATGACGCTTTCCATATGAAAGGAGATGCAGAAATGCTCCAGATCAAAAATATATGTAAAGAATACCGTACCGGAAGTCTCGTGCAGAAAGCGCTGAACCAGGTGAGTCTGAACTTAAGAGATAATGAATTTGTAGCGATCCTGGGGCCAAGCGGTTCGGGCAAGACGACGCTTCTGAATATCATCGGCGGTCTGGACCGCTATGACAGCGGCGATCTGATCATAAATGGCATATCGACCAAAAAGTATAAAGACAGAGACTGGGATTCCTATCGCAACCATACGATCGGATTTGTATTCCAGAGTTATAACCTCATTCCGCATCAGACGATACTGGCAAACGTCGAGCTGGCGCTGACGATCTCGGGGATCGGCAAGACGGAGCGCCAGGAGCGGGCGCAGAAAGCGCTTGCGGAAGTAGGACTTGGAGAACAGGCGCATAAGCGGCCGAACCAGCTTTCGGGAGGACAGATGCAGAGGGTGGCCATTGCCCGTGCGCTCGTTAATGATCCGGAGATCCTGCTGGCGGATGAGCCGACCGGAGCGCTGGACAGCGATACGAGCGTGCAGGTCATGGATCTGCTGAAAGATGTGGCAAAAGACCGTCTCGTCGTCATGGTCACGCACAACCCGGAGCTTGCGCATAAGTATGCAACCCGCATCGTGAACTTAAAAGACGGACAGATCCGGTCAGACAGCGATCCGTATGTGCTGGATGAAGAAATGCTTGATGAACCCGAGCACAGGAATATGGGAAGATCCTCCATGTCCTTTCTTACAGCTCTTTCCCTGAGCTTTAACAATCTCAGGACGAAAAAAGCGAGGACGCTGCTCACATCGTTTGCGGGATCGATCGGCATTATCGGCATCGCCCTCATCCTCTCGCTTTCTACGGGGGTAAATGATTATATCGGGCAGATCGAAGAGGAAACACTATCAGAATATCCGCTCCAGATACAGAGTACGGGATTTGACTTTACGTCAGCCATGGTAAGCGGAGCGGCGGCTGGTACAGAGGAGGAGCAGGGGGAGATCCATGTAGTGGAGATGGTGACAGATATGTTCTCCACAATGGACTCCAACGATCTGGGATCTCTGAAAGCCTATCTGGACAGCGGGGAGAGCGGGATAGAAGAATACACGAACGCCATAGAATATTCATATAATACAGAGCCGCAGATCTACAGTGAGGATGCAGATGAGATACGGCAGGTTCATCCGGATCATTCTTTTGATTCTATGGGACTTGGCTCATCCTCCGGCTCCGGCATCATGTCAACGATGATGAGTACCAATGTATTCTATGAGATGCCTGAGAGTGAGGAACTCTATGAAAGTCAGTACGATGTGAAAGCCGGAAGGTGGCCGGAGAGCTATAACGAGTGCGTACTCGTGCTGACTTCAGGCGGGGGGATGAGCGATTTCATGCTTTACACGCTCGGCCTCCGGGATCCCCTTGAACTCGATGAGATGGTGCAGCAGTTCATCAATGAAGAGAATATTGATGTACCGGAAGATATGGGGACATATGATTACGACGATATTATAGGGATTACGTTCAAACTGGTCAACAGCGCGGACTATTATGAGTACGATGAAAAGTATGGGGTGTGGACAGACAAGTCCGGGGACGGGGACTACATGAGAGAACTGGTTGAAAACGGCGGGGATCTCACGGTCGTCGGAGTCGTACAGCCGTCAGAAGACGCCAATGCCGCAGCCTTAAGCGCCGGGATCAACTATCCGTCGTCCCTGACAGAATATATGGCGGAATATGCAGCAAATACTGAGATTGTAAAACAGCAGCTTGCAGATCCGTCTGTCAATGTGTTTACGGGCGAACCGTTCGGGGAAGAAGACGGCGGGGACGAGTTCGATATGACGTCCCTTGTCACAGTGGATGAGGAAAAACTACAGGAGGCTTTCGGGTTCGACGAGAGCGCTTTTTCCGGTCTGGCCGACTCTTTTGATCTTTCCGGTGTGTTTGGAGACGCCGGCCAGTCCATCGATCTCTCGAATATGACAGATCTGAGCGGAATCAGTGTGAACCTGCCGGAGATCGGCTCCATGGACCTGGGAGATATGGTGAGCGATCTGGATATGTCCGTTAGCTCCGAAGAATTTTTCCGGATAGCGGGAAGCCTGATGGAGGGATATCAGGAGTATGCAAAAGATCATCCCGAGGCGGATTACTCTTCCCTGCCTGAGAACTTTCAGAAATACCTGCAGACAGATGCCGCGCAGGGGATTATGAAAGCGGCGATCCTGGATATCATCCAGGGAGAAGGGAAAAACGGACTCAGCGTGTCCGTCAGTCAGATAACTGAACTGACGGACAGTCTCAGACAGGGATTTATCACCAGCATGGCAAATGCACCTGCCGGAAGCATGACGGCGGAAGACTTTTACAGCGAACTGGCGTCCTACCTGCAGACAGATGCCGCCCTTGGAATCATAAACACCTGGATGAACGGTATCTTTACTGCAAGACTGGACAGCGTCTCCATCAGTGATTCGCAAATGGCGGTTCTTGCAGCAGAGCTGGCGGCCGGATATCAGCAGTATACAGAAGCGGGAAACGGACCTGACCTGTCCCGGATGGGCCAGCATTTTACAGAGTATCTGCAGACAGAGGATGCCCGGCAGAGGCTGTCGGCGGGAATTGCCGGAGCAGTGGATACGGACCGGTTGGAGAAACAGCTCACCTCCTCTGTGGAGAACTATATGAGAGGAGCCATGTCCTCCTACGGAAGCGCTGTCAGCCGTGCTCTGGAGGGACAGATATCTTCCGCGATGCAGCAGATGATGGGGCAGATCTCATCAGGTCTGCAGTCTGCCATGAGCGATGCGATGGCGGATGTGGGCAGTACGCTTGAGGGGGCGATGGATATCGATGCTGAGGCGTTTGCAGACGCATTCCAGATGAACATGACAGGCGACGAACTGGCGGAACTTATGATGTCCATGAATTCCGGGCAGAGCGCGTCCTATGAAAACAATCTGACATCGCTGGGGTATGTGGATTTTGACGATCCGAGCGCCATCGATATCTATCCGAAAGATTTCGAGAGTAAGGAGATGGTGGTAAACATCCTGGATGACTATAACAGCAGGATGGAAGCAGAGGGGAGGGAAGAGCAGGTCATCACTTATACGGATGTTGTAGGGACGCTCATGTCGTCAGTGACAGAGATCATTGATATCATAAGCTATGTGCTGATCGCATTTGTGGCTATCTCCCTTATCGTTTCGTCCATCATGATCGGAGTCATCACATATATCAGCGTACTCGAACGAAAGAAAGAGATAGGTATCCTGCGGGCGATCGGCGCATCAAAAGGAAATATCTCCCAGGTGTTCAACGCCGAGACGTTTATTATCGGATTCTGTGCAGGGGCGCTGGGAATCATCATCTCGCTGCTTCTGCTGATACCGGGAAATGCCCTGATACACTACCTGGCGGGGACAAACGACGTGAGCGCCAAACTCCCGGCGGGCCCGGCGGTGATACTGATTATTCTGAGCATCGTGCTGACACTGACCGGCGGACTCATCCCGTCCAGAAAAGCTGCAAAGAGCGATCCTGTGACTGCACTTCGTACAGAGTAGAGAAAGATATTAACCAAAAGAAAAATGCATTATACGGGGGACGGATCGCTGATCCGTCCCCCGTATAATATCGCCGCTTTTGTTGTCTAAAGGGACAACATTTCATACAGTACAGCGGAAATAAAAAGCGGGAAAACACAACATGAGGTGTTTATTCCCGCTATTTTTCTGCCTGCATATCTATATCTTGTATTTCTTCGCCTTTGAAATGCACACCCTAATCTATGAGGTAGTGCCGCAGTAAATCCTCTCGGCCATCTTCTC
>CALWAR010000044.1 GCA_944375765.1 uncultured Mediterraneibacter sp.
GAAATCCCGATGGAAAAGATCGTTCAGGTGCGCCGCGAGGCAAAGCGCAAAGTCTTCGTGACGAATGCATTCCGGGCGCTTAAGAAAGTTGCGCCGGACCATAATCTGAGAAACATCTCTACTGTCGTTCTCGTAGGTGGATCAGCGGAAGATTTCGAGATTCCCGAAATGCTCATGGAAGCATTTACAGACTATCGCATCGTCTGCGGACGGGGCAATATCCGGGGCAGCGAGGGCCCGAGAAACGCCGTTGCCACCGGACTGGTTCTCTCCTATATCGGGGAAATGGAGGGCTGACTTTGATTATTAAACGACCTTCTATATTTATTTACACACATGAGGCTGATCCCGCTGTTTTAAAGGAAGTCTGCGCCGGCATTGAGGAAGAGGGCGTCTTCTATGATACCGCTGAAATGCCGGACGAATGTATGGAAAAGCTGGCGTACAAGGCGGCGCGCGATTCCATGCTCGGCTCCGGAGTCGGCATCTTCGGCACAGCAGTATGCCTGAAAATGCGGGGGCTGGAGAAAGGCCGCAATATCGAGAGCTATCTTACGCCAAGCCGCGCGCAATGCCGCAATATCGGCGCAAACAGTGCGCGGGCGATCAAGAAACTGCCGTTTAAGGAGGAATACAGATTATGAATATCTATACCAGAAACGGGGACCGGGGCGCCACTTCCCTGATGAACGGCGTCAGTGTTTCAAAGTCTGACGACCGGATCGAACTTGTGGGAACGATCGATGAACTGAGCAGCTTTATCGGGCTGGCAAAAGTGCTTGCGGACGCTTCCCTGAAAGAAAACCTGTCCCACATCCAGAGAAATCTGATGCAGATCATGGCAGGCGTGGCTGATCCGAGAAATATGGATTATCGCTTCTCCGCTGACGAGACGAAAGCGCTGGAAGAAGAGATCGACCGGATCGAAAATTCTTTTCCCCGCGTCAAGGATTTCGTCCTGTACGGCGGGTGCGAACTTTCCGCAAGACTTGACGTGGCAAGATCCGTAACAAGACGCGCCGAGAGACGTTTCCGCAGAGTGGAGCAGAATTACGGCGCGGACGCCAAAGCGATTCAGTATATCAACCGCCTGTCCGACTATCTTTATATGTGCGCACGATATGCAGATTACCGGGTAGAGAATGAGAAAACGGATGGGATACAGGATCAGGTTGTGAGGAATATTTTAAAAGATATATGATTTTTCAACATCAACTTATTATATTATAAAGGGAGCGGCACATCCTAACATGCATTTGCCAGGCCCGCCGCTCTTTCTTTGCAGAGTTTATTTTTCTCTTATAGTTCTTCCGTCCTGAAAGTGGTGTACCCCTCATAATAATAGCTGTGGTCGATTCCTTTCATGTAGATCTCACGGCTGTCCGTTTCATCCGTCAGAGCTGCCTTGAGGACATATTTAATCTCGATATCTTTTACAGGGCTCCGCTCCATGGCCATGAGATAATCTTCCTTATCCACTCTGCTCCAGTCCACAACTCTTCCAATCTCTGTTTTCAAAAGAAGATCAAGCCATATACGTGTACTGCGTCCATTCCCCTCCCTGAAAGGATGCGCTATATTCATCTCCACATACTTTTCTATAATTTCGTCAAATGTGTTCTGCGGCATTTTGTCGATATTCTCAAGCGCTGCTTCCAAATACATCACCGGAGCGAATCTGAAATTTCCTTTTGCCAGATTCACTGTCCTGATTTCACCGGCGAACTCATAGATATCCTCAAACAGATATTTATGGATCGCTCTCAGCGCTGAAAATTTGCCTGCTTTAAGAGCATCAAGCATACCGCTCTCAAATAGTTCTGCCGCTTTCTTCTTACTTATGCGCTCCTCTTCGCGGGCAAGATCCGCGGAACTATCAAGCCCCAGCTTATTTTCAAGCGCCATATTTCACGTCACCTCCGCTGTCAGATTGTCTGTCCACTACAGCACATTATAACACTATTCCTGCGCCGCTTCTATAATCTCTTCCGGGAATCCCGCAAACTCCAGCAGCTTCACTGCATTCTGCGAGGTTGCCGGTCCTTCCATGATCTTGTAGCTGAACGCGATATCATCTTCTCCGATTTCCTCACTGAAATGATAATTCAGATAATCGCTGCCGAGAAGCTCCGTCAGTTCTTTATCATGTGTAGCCACAAGCGCAATACAGTTCTTATCCCTGAGATACTCCAGGATCGCCCTTGACGCCCGGATGCGCTCGCCGGTATTCGTTCCCCGCAGTATCTCATCAATAGCGCAGATTGTTACACGTTCCTCTGTGATGCTGTCAAGTATCCGCTTCAGATATCTGATCTCACGGATAAAATAGCTCTCACCTGCCATCAGGTCGTCTCTCACAGCCATAGACGTGATCACTTCAGCCGGCGGCATAACAAAGCGCTTTGCTGCACATGTATTGATTGCCTGTGCGAGCACGGCATTGACCGCAACTGCTTTAATAAATGTAGATTTTCCCGAGGCGTTGGAACCGGTGATCAGGCAGCTCTTTTCGACAGCAAAGTCATTTGCCACCGGATCTTTTATGAGCGGATGATATACTTCCGTCATTTCCAGTCTCTTCTCGTCTGTATGCTCCGGAACACAGCGCCACGGCAGAGACTCCCGAAATGACGCCGTACTGATCGCCGCGTCAAGTTCTCCGATACAGCGGTACACAGTCAGATAGTTTTCCACATTGTTCATCAGGCGTTTCATCACTTTATTGTATGTGGTGATCTGCATTAAAGTAATACCAAGCAGATAATCGAGGCAGGTACTCAGCGCATCTCCTGTGCGGGCGCCCTCTCTCTTGATCCGAAGGATCCGTTCTCCCCGTATAACGCCTTTCAGACCGGCAAGAGCTTCCTGCAGCTTCGGAAATAATTCCCTGATTCCTTTTCTTGCGGCTATCTGCTTTGCATTTCTAAGAAGACTCACAGCCGTGCCGATCAGAGACAGCTCAAGGGCATGCTTCATATTCATCCAGACATATATCCCGAGATTCACAGCGCACACGCACACAAAAGGCATTACTCCTCCGTCAGTAGGACGGATCAGTAGAAAGATAAACGCAGCCGCCAGCAGGATCTGCAGCGCCCGGTATACCCACTGATGTCCGAATATATAAGACTCTATGCCATCCAGATATGCGGGAAGATAATATGAGGAATCGCTCTTTCCGATATCACACAGCAGTTCTTCAATCTTTTCTCGTTCCTTCTCATTATCTGCCCACGTGCGCACTCTCTCCTCGAAAATCTGCTGTTCCTCCGGCGACATCCTGTTCCGGCGCAGTCTCCAGTACAGGATCTCCTCTCCCGGAGACGTGTCGCACTGGGCGATTCTCTGAAAAACGTCATTCATGGACAGATCATTCCACGTAATATCGTCCAGACCGGCGCCGTCATTTACCACATCATAATAATTCTTAACAGCATCGTTCCACTCCCTGATCTTCGGGATCTTTCCGAACTTCTCGTGAATATACGCTTTTCTTTTCCGCTTCATACTGTAATATGAGATCAACCATATGACCAGCAGAAAAAGGAAAACCGCCATAACGCCCAACACCTCAGACAGCATAGAAATACCACCTCTCATTTTGTATTATTCTATTAATACAATAATATTATTTGAAAGATTTGTCAATATTCAGTTGCCTCTCTTCGCTTGTCAATCCGAATCATTTTCATCTTCTGTGCTTTCTTCTACGACTGCCGCAGAACTTTCTATCATATCTGATACGACTGCATTGAGCTGCACAGCATTTTCCGATGTGATCACAGGCTTTCCTATGCGCTCTTCAAGCGCCTTTCTTGCGATACCGGCAATTCCGCCGCCCGCTTTCGCCACTGATACATTTTCCTCAAATGTTTCCGGTTTCTCTGCTTTCGATATATCTTTTGTTGACGTTTCAGCAAGCATATTCAGAACCAATTCTGTTGTGCTCATATTATCGCGTAGATTTTCTTTCTTCAGCCCTTTAAAATCTTTATATTGGCGGGTACTTAACCCTGACCAGGCACGAGTGATCTCATCCGTCAGTATTGCAAACTCTCTTCCTTTCTTCACTCCGCGGTCCGTCCACTCATCTGTCAGTTCTTTTCGTACCTGAATCGCCTGCAGGCGCTGATTGATCCACTCCCGCGAATATCCTTTTTTCAGATATGTTTCCAGCGCTCTGTCAATCGTTAATTCCGGATCAATCGTTTCCTCAATCCTTTCTTTTCCGACTTCTGCAAGCCAGAGTTTAAAGGGTTCTGCTTTGGGTGAAGGGATGGACTGGATGATTCTGAGAAGCTGCTCCGTGTCTGCAACATCTGTCTGACGTTTTTTTCCGTCTTTTGCTGTCATTTTCAAAGCGTGACAATTTGTCACGGTTTGGTTGCCTTCATCTTTCAATCTTTGTTTTAATTTTCTCCAATATGCAGTTGGATCCCTGCTTTCCGTCAAAACAGCCACTACATCCACTATGGAAAAGAACCATTCCTCTTTTTCCGCATCCCAGACGCTTCGTATCTTCTTGTTCTCGAAAAACTGCATCGTATCTTTGTTTTCCATGTCTTATCCTCCTGTTCTCTGAGTCTGACGCCTGTTCCTGTACACCACTTTTGCTGCTCTCAGCACGAACCGCTGGCTGTGTTCAGTATCCCTCCACCACCTCTCCGAAGCGGATTTCAAGTCCTTCCAGTACACCGGATGGCACTGGTTCCCCATAGTTGTACTCCCCGCTTTTCTTTGCATCTTCAAAATTGAATACGGAGATCAGCTCCTGGAATGGATCTACGATCCAGTACTCTCTCACCCCGGCTTTCTGATACTGCATCAGTTTCCGGACATAATCATGGGATGAATTGCTTTTTGAGACGATCTCGATCACCCAGTCCGGGGCGCCGGAACAACCCTTTTCTGTCAGGATATCTTTATTGCATACAACGAGAATATCAGGCTGCACAATGGTCGAGTCATCCCCGAAGAGGCGAACATCAAAGGGTGATGCATAGACATGACACTTCCCCTTATTCTTTCTTATATGGCTTTCTATTTCAAAAACCAGGCCTTTTACAAAATACTGGTGGAGTCTGTTCGGCGCAGAGAGCATATACAGTTTTCCATTGATCAGCTCTGCCCGCGACCATTCCGACAGCTTTTCAATATCCTCTCCGTCGTATTCTCTTGCGGAATACATATAGGGTGTCGCCGCATCCCTGACAATAGTCGGTTCTTCTTTCAGTTTGTCATAAGTAAACGGAATCTTTTCCTTTGTCGTAAGCACCTGCTCAATCGCGAGCAGAGTAGCATAGCGGGGATTCTTCGTTGCGCCTGAGAAGATCTTGTTGACCGTACTTACCGGAATCCCGGAGAGTTCTGCTATCTCCGCGTTTGTTAGTCCTGCTTCTTTTTTCAGATATTTCAGATCAGATATACCCATGTTTTTAACACTCCTTTCTATTCTGCGCTCACATCAGTTTCATACTGCCCAATTTTATACTACATCATCCTCTTTTGGGTATTATACACTATTATTTGGATATTTTCAACAGTATATTTCCATCTTTTATAATTATTTTTAATTATATCCATTTATGGAAAATCTATACAAAATACTGGTACATCTCCGGCATCTGCGTTATAATACATAAGCAGAATTTTCAAAGGAAGAAGTGAACGATTTGACAAAGACACCAAAGAATCCAAATGCACTGCAAAACCAGGATGCAGGTGCAAAGCAGAATACAGCCGATAATCCGCTCGGATACCAAAGCATTCCATCTCTTCTGAAGAGTTTTGCCATCCCCAGCATTATCGCCATGCTGGTCAGCTCTTTATATAATATCGTAGATCAGATTTTTATCGGTCAGGGCGTCGGCTATCTTGGGAACGCCGCCACAAATGTTTCTTATCCTCTGACGACGATCTGTCTTGCCATCGCGCTCCTGATCGGGATCGGAAGCGCCTCGAGATTCTCCCTCCATCTTGGAGCAGGGGAAAAGGATATCGCGCAGAGGGTTGTAGGGAACGGAATCTGCATGATGGCAGTATTCGGCGTTATTTATGCACTGCTCGTCGAGATTTTCATGCAGCCTCTGCTAAGTGCATTCGGCGCTACGCCGGACGTCATGCCTTATGCGGAAACTTACTCGCGCATTGTAGCCCTTGGCATGCCTTTTCTTATCGTCACCAATGGTATGAGCAACCTGGCGCGCGCTGACGGCAGTCCGAAATACTCCATGGTATGTATGCTGATCGGAGCAGTCGTCAATACGATCCTCGATCCGGTATTCATTTTTATTTTTCATCTGGGAGTTGCCGGAGCGGCATGGGCGACTATTATCGGACAGTTCTGCTCGTTTATATTTGCAGCGCTGTACATAAGAAAATTTAAGAATATCCGGCTGACGGGAAAGGATCTCGGGCTTTCGTTAAGCGAATGTCTGCAGACCGCATCCCTGGGAATGAGCAACAGTCTGAATCAGGTTGCAATAACGTTTGTGCAGATTGTATTGAATAACTCGCTGATCTACTACGGCGCAATGTCCATATACGGAAAAGAAATTCCTCTCGCCGCATGCGGTATTGTAATGAAGACAAATGCCATCCTGCTCGCATTCATCATCGGAATCTCGCAGGGTTCCCAGCCGATCATCGGGTTCAACTATGGCGCCCGGCAGTACGACAGAGTTCGGAAGACATATAAACTTGCCATCACGGCAAACATGTGCATCTCCGCGATCGGATTCATCCTCTTCCAGTTCTTCCCGTATCAGATCATCTCACTGTTCGGTACGGGTGACGCGGCGTACTTTGAGTTTTCGGTGAGATTTATGAGGATTTTCCTTTTTATGGTTATATTCAACGGAGTACAGCTTATCTCCTCCAACTTCTTCGCCGCAATTGGAAAGCCGGTAAAAGGTCTCCTGCTTTCCATGACAAGACAGGTCATCTTTCTTATTCCACTGGTTCTCATACTGCCCCTGTTCTTTGAACTTGACGGTATCCTGTTCGCAGGCCCGGCGGCAGACAGTATTGCTTTCATTATAACAACCTGCCTGGTTGCAGGAGAGATGAAGAAGATGAAACAAATGAAAACAGATCAGAATAAGACAAAACAGGCTGCCATTTAGCAGCCTGTCCGCATAAAATACTTCTTTGGCATATTTACTTTACTTTCATCGGCATTATCACGCATGCTTTAAACTGATCGCAGTCGATCTTTATGTCAAACTCCCCTCCAAGCGCTTTTGCATATGTGCTGACAATTGCCAGTCCCAGTCCGTTTCCGTCGCTGGAACGCGCCTTATCCCCTCGCGCAAACCTCTCCACAATGTCTTCTTTGGTAAAATCCATCGGATACGCCGACGTGTTAGTAATCTCCATGCACAGTTTTTCCGTCAGTTTATCCTCGCCGGGTTCTTTCCTGACGATCCTGGTCATCACAAAGACTCTCGTCCCCTTTGCGGAATATTTCAGGGCATTTTCCATCAGGTTCTGGCAGATCCGGTAGAAATAAGAATTGTCGGATAAGATCTCCGTGCTCTCTTCTGTCAGGCGGGTGACAAACTCCAGACCGCTGTTCCTGATCTGATCGTCCAGATCCGCGAAGATCTGTTCGATCATGCGGTTCAGTTCAAACTTCTCCGGGTGAAGCTCTATGTTTCCGCTGCTCGCTTTTGCAAGGCTGAAGAGGCTGTTGACCATTTCTTTCAGTTTCTCTGCCCGCTCGGATATAACGTCCACATAATCCCTGACCGTATCGCTCAGCTCTTCTTTCCGGATCAGTTCAAGATATCCCACCATGGATGTGAGCGGCGTCTTCAGATCATGGGATACATTTGTAATAAGATCCACACGGAGCTGGTCGCTCCGGGAGACTTTTTCCAGACTCTTCTTCTCGATCTCCAGCGCAACATCAAGCCTGCGCCGGTTAAGGTTCTCCATCTGCTCCATCATATAGTCGAGCTGCTTTTTCTGGAATCTTTTCAATGCCGCTCCCGCAATCATAAACTGGAACAATACAGACAATATCGACATATATCCCGATGAATAATTGTAATGCCAGCCGCCTGTCTGATAGATACCGCCCGTCAAAAGATAAGAAAAATACCAGACTGCGAGCAGCAGCGCCACGGCTCCCGCTATGCATACGATCCGCCCGGCATTCTTCCCGTGCTCTTTCCACTCCGGATAGCTGTTCTCATCATCCGGCAGCCAGCTTCCATACTTTCTGTTCAGCAGGTCGTTCAGCGAAATCCACACCCCCGCTCCAAACAGGATATTCCCCAGAAACCCGAAAAAGATCGACTCTCCGGTAGGATGCCAGCCCCGATATGCGATCATCACGTAGAAGAAAAAGATCCCGCCGACAGCAAATGCCGCTCCTGTGATAAGAACATAGTATTGCTTTAAAAACTTTAATACTTTATCAGTTGTATCTCTCCATCTTGTAGCCAATTCCCCACACCACCTTTACATATCTTGGTTTCTTTGTATCGATCTCGATCTTCTCGCGGATATGACGGATATGCACCATGACTGTATTCTCTACCGCGTATGTCGCCGTCTCCTGCCAGACATTCTCGTAGATCTGTTCCGCTGAAAAGACCTGTCCCGGATGCTCCATGAGGAGTTCCAGTATCTTATACTCCGTGGCAGTCAGCCGGACCTCTTCACCCTCTACTTCGATAATGCGCTGTTTCTTGTCAAGGACCAGACCGCCGTTTACGATCCTGTCCGCGTCCTCTTTTGGCGCTTCGCCGCCCCACGCCCGGTATCTCCGCAGATGAGCTTTCACACGCGCCATCAGTTCCGCGGGGTTGTACGGTTTTTCCACATAGTCGTCCGCTCCCATGACCAGGCCGGACACCTTGTCGCTCTCCTCCGTCTTTGCCGACAGGATGATGACCGGTATCTTATGCTTCTCTCTCAGTTTCATGAGCGTGGACAGCCCGTTCAGCCTCGGCATCATCACATCCAGCAGGATCAGGTCGATCTTGTTCTGTTCCAGCACGTCAAGGGCCTGCATCCCGTCATAGGCGCCCATCACCTGATATCCTTCGTACTTCAGTAATTCACTGATCGAGTAAACAATTTCCTTATTGTCGTCCACAACCAGTATTGTCTCCTGTGCCATATCTGCCTCCCTCTGTTTTTTGTTTCTGTACTGACTATAAAGCGGCGGGCTTAAAAAATCCCGGACATAAATCTTAAAAAAATCTTATCTTTCATCTTCAGCATGTATTTCCGCTAATCTCATTGTAAAATAAACAGAAAAAAAGTAAAGTCATTTCTGTTTTCATGAAACAACTTTACTTTTCGCTATTGTGAATAGCGCGGGCCGCACGAAGATAAAATGAGTCCGCTTACTCCGCCGCCATCTGCTTTACTCTCGCCAGCGCTTTTGACACGGCCGGAATGGAAATGACAAGTACCGTAATCGCGCCCTCGACCAGCAGGTAACTGTAGTTATACAGGATCGGATACAGACTTGCCAGCGCTTTCGGGAAATTGTCCGGCATGTAATCCATCCAGTACAGATATCCGCCCAGAGCATGAAATGCTCCTCTTGCCAGAACTGCGGCTATGTATCCCTTTACCAGTCCGTATTTGCCCCTGGCAAAAAATCCGGCCACTCCCAGAGCCGCAAACGCAAGGATATAATCGCAGCACACCTGGAAGAAAGACAGGACGTACGGCTCCTGGATAAACTGGATGATCCCATAGGCAAAGCCCACAAGCACTCCCGTCTTCGGACCGTACCAGTATGCGATCAGTACGACAAACAGCATACTGAACAGTGTCACACTCCCGCCCCAGGGCATCTCAAAGAGTTTGATGTAAGACGTGAGATACGCAAGCGCCAGAGCAGCCGCGCAGAATACAAGCTGCCTGGTGCTCATCCGTTCTTTGGAAGACATCCTCGCCGCAAAAAATACCGCTGCAAGGAACAATACGATCCCTGCAATAACAGCGACCGCATAACCGGCTGTCGTCAGACCGCCTTCTGCATTTACAAGTAATTCAGACATAATAAAAACCCTCCTGTTCTCAGATTGAAAACAAAAGGGCCTAAAAGCACTCATAACATATCCCTACGTTGGCATTATCCAAATCAGGTTATGGGTCGAAGTTCTCAACTTCCTCTCAGCCTGTACTACAAGCTCCCCTTGTCGTCAATCTTATGCAATTTTCTGCAACATTTCAGTCACTTGCGAATGTGCCGGACAAACTGCTGCCGGATTCTATAGTACATGCAGGATGAAAAAATGTCAAGTCCCCATATTTCGACAGACTCCGCTCACAGTCCGCTGCTGTACTCTTTGATCCGTCCAAGCACTCTGTCCGCCTCATCGCCCTGGAGCGGCGTTGGCTGATAGTTATTGTACGATGAGTCCGAGGATATGGAACACGGGATAATATTCGTCACATTATCCTCAGCCAGTTCGCCGTTCTGCACTGTAAACGTCTGCTGGAAGACCATCGTGTCTTTGTCCTGGGGATTGCTGTTTCCGCCAAAGCAGAAGTTCCCAAGGCTGTATACGATATTTTTGCCGTTGTACACTTCGATCCCCTCAAGCACATGAGGATGATGCCCCAGCACCAGGTCTGCGCCGTTGTCGATCGCAGAGTGAGCCAGGTTCACCTGGTTCTCCGTCGGGTAATTCTCCCGCTCAATCCCCCAGTGGAAACTCACGATGACGATCTGCGCCCCCTGCTCTTCTACCGCCTTGATATTGGCGATCATCCCGTCCTCGCATCCCATGCCGTCCGACAGTTCATAGGTTCCGATCAGGCCGACTTTCACGCCGTTCACGTCCATAACGGCAGTCCTGTCATATCCGAAGTTTGTGATGCCTGCGGCGTCGAGAGTTTCTATCGTATCAGTATAGCTTTTCTCCCCATAGTCCCGGCTGTGGTTGTTGGCAAGATTAGCCGCCTCCACACCGCCGGCGGTCAGTATCTGCGCATACTCTGCCGGGCCCTTAAACGCATATGTCTTATCCTGTCGTGTCGTCTCTTCGGTGAGAGTTCCTTCCATATTTATGATAGTGAGGTCATCCTCCTCGAAGATGGACTTAACATTCCGGAAGAAATATTCCGCTCCATTGCTGTTATAAAACGCATTCAGGCTCGTACTCGCATTAAAGTACTCGTCTGTTCCAAGCGTGCAGTCTCCTGCCGCGCTGATCGTAACAGAGACCGGTTCCGCCTGTTTCTCTTCTTCCTGTGCCTGCTGCTCTTCGATCGTAAGATCAGATGCCCAGGCGCCTGCATTCCCGCTTTCACCGCCGCCACTTCCGGATATCAGATGCCGCACCAGCGCCACGATACCAGCAACGCTCAGTATCAGCGCCAGCACGATACCGCACAGAACGGCAATGGCAATCCGCCTCCTGCGCTTCAGCCGTTCCCTCTTGCGGCGCATCCTTTCTTCACGGCTTACCGGCCGCCGGTTCTCCTTTCTTCTGTCTTCCCCCTGACTCATCCTAAGTCACCTCTCATCTCTCATCAGAGATTCCTTTCTCTCTCGTAAACTGATTTCATCGTATCATCTGAAAGGTGCTTTTGCAATAACTTCCTGCTTTCTTCATTTCACCCGTGCAAACCTGATATTTACCCGGAACAGATCTCCGTCCAGATACAGTTCAAACTCGCCTCCCTGCATCGTAACGAGACTCTTGGCGATGGACAGCCCGAGTCCGCTGCCTTCTGTACTTCTCGAGATGTCTCCCCTGATAAAACGTTCCGTCAGCTCGTCGGCAGTGATATTAAGCTGCTGTTCAGATACGTTTTTCAACGAAAAACTCACCTGATCGTCTGACAGAGTGATATCTGCATATACCCTCGTGCCTGACATGGCATATTTTGCCGCGTTCCCAAACACATTTTCCAGTACCCGCCACATCCGTCTGCCGTCTACGTGTATGACCGCCGGTTCCTCAGGGATATTGAGCACCATGGTCAGCCTGCGCGCGGCGAACTTCTCAGCCAGTTCTCCCTCAGTCTGCTGTACCAGCTCCCTTAGGTCCATATCCATATATTCCAATGTTATATTTCCGCTGCTCACCTTTGAGGCCTCGACCACATCTTCCGTCAGCGTCTTTAAGCGCTGCGCCTTTGCCTCAAGGATATCCAGATATCCCCGTATCTTCTCGTCCGTAATATTGGACCGCTTCAGGATATCCACGTAATTAATGATCGAAGTAAGCGGAGTCTTGATATCGTGGGACACATTTGTGATCAGGTCTGTTTTCAGCCGCTCATTTCTCATTGCCTCATCCACAGCTTTATTAAGTCCGCTTCCTATATTGTTGATCTTTTCCGCGATATCACGCTCTTCTCCCCGCAGCCATTTCAGATCTATTCGGTATTCCAGATTGCCTCCTGCAATCTCTTCGATGCCTTTTGATATCCTGTTCTTCGCGACCGCACTGCTCAGCACGATCCATATCACCGCCAGATCTGCCGCCAGCGCCAGCAGAGCAAGGGGAATAGACCTAAGCAGTATCGCCAGCCAATGAACAAAAAGAAATACAGCTACAGACACTGCGGCTTTTAATGTCACGGATCTTTCCCGCCACGCACGCCCCACAACAGACATCAGAGCATAGATCAGGCTTCCTTTCCACATAATCCTGGCCTTGATTCTTCGTACCAGACTTACATACCCGGCAAAAAAACAGAGAAAAGTAAACAGACCATAGAAAAATACGCCCGCCAGATCCGCCATATTGATAGCGCTTGTAAACAGTGCAGAGTATGCCACCGGGATCATATCCACGCCGTAATATTCGACTGCTGCCGATATATCTGCCCAGCTTCTTCCGAAAGTCACCCCCAGTCCCAATCCGGCACATGTTACCAGCCCCCACAGACCGATGACCAGAACCGCCGAAATTTCCGTCTTCCAGTGATCGAACATCGTCAGATGCAGTTCCTCGTCGCCAGGCTTCTTCCCGGCTGTCACCGCCAGCCACACCGCCGAAACGATGAAGAGTATGCCGCCCGCTATGAACAGGAACAGCGCCCCTCTCAGAAGCGGTATATTCTGGTTATAGTTGGCGCTCCCCTCGTAAAACTGATCCTGTATCGGATATGAAGTGTCGACGGACACCGCCAGGATGTTTTCAGAGTCGCTGCTGGATTCGTAGGATCTTACCGTATCCCACTCGCCGGCTGCCGTAAGGTTCATATTCGTTTCAAAGTCTTTCAGCCTGGGGTTGACGATCATGTATTTTACGGAGTCTCCGGTTTTCATTTCCCCGATATGATCCGCAGCGCCGGCATAATCTTCGTATTCCGCCTTGTTCGTTAATACCTGCTTTTTCTCCCGGTCGACATAGAGGTAAGTAAAGTTGGTGTTCCCTTCTTCCAGATACTCCCATCCGTTCTCATAAGTCGTGTAATCATCATAGATACTGCTCAGGACAAACGTAAGCCGGTCGTAAATATCTGACAGTTTCCCGTTGAGTTCCGGCGTACTGTTCACGACCTCCAGCAGATCTCCTGCACCCACAGGCGCATAATTCTCCCGCAGGGCTGAGTCGAAGTTCCAGCAGTCCGTGAACAGTTCTCTCCCCTCGGAGTCCGTGATCCGTATTCTTCCGTTGAATCCCGCCTCTGTGTCTCCGTCGGAAAGTTCCTGCAGAAATGCCGCCTGCGTCTGATACTCGTCATCGAACCCGGCTGTGAGTTCCCCGCTTTCAAAAAGAGAAAGGAAATCGTTAAGATAGTAATAATGATAGTCCTCATCGCGGCCCTGGCATACGACTACATTCTCACCATAGGCGTTTTCCCCGGATGAATTGTAATCTTCGCTCCAGCTGATCAGATCTCCCAGAGTATACGCCAGACGCACATCGCCGCTGCTCCTGATCGTCCGGTCATCTGTATACGACAGGATATCGATCTCTTTGTTCGGATCATATGCTCCGTCCGTCTCAATCAGATCTTTCACTCTGAACATTCCAAATGTTTCAAACATAGACCCCTCTACGGCAGAATTAAAGTCCGACGATTCCTCATATGGCTCGTTTACCAGGCTCATGATCTCGGACGGGTTCACCGTGCCTGCAAATGTCAGCGCCACTCCAAGGGACGTGACAAACGCCGCGCCGCTCACGACGCCTACCAACAGGACGATCACTTTCGTCAGAATTTTTCTGTACCACTGCTCCATATAGCTTCCTACATTCCTTTCTCGATCTTATAGCCTACTCCCCATACCACTTTCAGATATCTGGGATCTTTGGGATCGATCTCGATCTTTTCTCTGATATGGCGGATATGCACGGCTACCGTATTGTCCGCACCGATGGCTTCCTCGTTCCAGATAGACTCATAGATCTGGCTGATTGAAAAGACTCTGCCCTGGTTCTTCATGAGGAGCAGCAGGATATTATACTCGATCGGTGTCAGCTTTACCAGCTCGCCGTCCACTGTCACTTCTTTCAGATCGTCATTGATCTTCAGACCGCCCACCTCATACACTTTCTCCTGTTCTTCTTTCGCCGAACCTCCAAGCTGATTGTACCTCCTGAGCTGCGACTTCACCCTTGCCACCAGTTCCAGAGGGCTGAACGGCTTTGTCACATAGTCGTCCGCCCCCACATTCAGGCCAAGTATCTTATCCGCATCTTCGGACTTGGCCGAAAGGATAATGATCGGTATGCTGTTCTTCTCCCGTATCTTCAATGTAGTGCGTATCCCGTCGAGCCTGGGCATCATGACGTCTATTATCAGAAGATTGATATGCTCTTTCTCAAGGATATTCAGCGCTTCAACCCCGTCATACGCTTTCAGGATATGGTATCCCTCCTGGGACAGATATATCTCAATCGCTTCCACGATCTCTCTGTCGTCGTCACATACAAGTATGTTGTACATAATAATCACCCCTCCATTTCTCTTAAACAATCCGGATCTTCTCTCCGCCTAAGTTACTGCAAAAAGAGTCTATCTATAGTATACATAATAAGATTGATTTTTTAAGAGGGGAAAATGAAAATCTTATGAATTCCTTAATATAACAGGAATTCCACTAAAAACCGTGAATTGTCCCAAACCAAAAACAGCGTATTTTCGGGCTTTTTCCCGTTCTGCATCTTTCTGCATACAGTGCTGATATTTTTTACTAGTGTCATACTAGTATCACTGTCTTAAATTTTAAATCTAAAAAAGTTTCGAACGCAAAAAGGTCTATCACAACAAAAGCTTGCTAATTTAATTGGCGTATCACAAACCGCTATATATAACTGGGAAAAAGGTGAAAGAACGCCTAAAATGGATGCGATAACAAAAATAGCTGACGTTTTAGGGGTTAAATTGAATGACCTCATTCCTACTGATCAGGCAATAGACTGGTTCTTTGAAAAAATCGAGAGGGATCGAATCGTCAGGGAATACAATGCTCTCTATACTGCCATCAAAGACAATCTTGATAAAATGAATAATTCTGCAAAGAAGAAAGTGTATGACTACACCGAAGACCTGATTCAGAATCCTAAAAACTGGAAAGAAAAACATTGAAGCTCACTACCTGAGAGCCCGTACCCCGGAATAGATCTGCTCAGAATTGAGCAAAACCTTTTTCGTCAATAATGACGAGAACCGCACATTGACAATAATATACTTATCAAGGCAGATGGTAGAGCGGCTGTGGTTCTCCGCCTGAGTCTTGCACAGGAGGGGATGTCTATGAGTACTTATGAAGAATTGCAGATAATCATATCCATAGCGTTACTGATCATCGCGATCCTGACATACACACATAGAAAATAGCCGCCCTGCTCTCTGGTAAAGAATGGACGGCTATTAGCTAAACATTATTTGCCAGGCGGGGAGCCTTGACCTCCCTTACTGGCTGTCTTGTTAAGTATATTATAGTCAATATTTCAATCTGTGTCAAATAATATCTCCTATTGATCCACGCCCTCCCCGGCAGATGAAAGGAGATAGATAACATGGCACTGACAACATGCCCGGAGTGCTCCGGGAAAGTGTCTGACAAGGCGTATTCCTGCCCGCATTGATGAATGGGGCTATCCCCGGTATAACGTACTGGGGAACTTCCCCGATCGGGTGTCTGCTGACATCGCTCTGGCGGACTATAACAAAGATCCCTTTGACATTGCCAACAGAAAGAAGACTTTCGGGGAAGTGTTCAAAGACTGGTATAAGTGGAAGTACAAAACGGCCGTGGATGCTCCCGGCAAGAAGAACAGTTCCCAGTATTGCGCACTGGCAGCATTTAAGCACTGTGATCAGTTCCACAATCAGATCATGCCGGATATCTCGGCTCTGGAGCTGCAGCAGATTCTTGGCAGGGCGGATCTGTCTCACTCCATGCTTGAGCATATCAAGACGCTGTTCAATCAGATGTACCGGTATGAGCTGCAATTTGATATTGTGGTCAAGAACTGCGCCAAGTTCGTCCGGATTGGGAAAGAGGACGACACCGAGAGCGGTGTTCCTTTCACAGCGGAGGAGCGCCGGAAGCTCTGGGATCACAAGAACGAGCCTTTTGTTGACACTATACTGATCTACATTTATTCCGGATGGAGAATTAACGAGCTAGCCGGAATGCCGCATGAGAATATCGATCTGGAGGCACGAACCTTTACCGGTGGGCTCAAGAACCGCCACAGCCGCAACCGGACGGTCCCGATCCACTCAAAGGTCTACGTCATGGTGAAAGCCCGGTATAACCTGCGTTTCCACAGCCTTATCTACCACGACGGAACGCAGGACATCACCGTGCAGAGAAAGGAGCGCCTTATGTCCATCTCAGAAAATATCCGCTTTTTCCTCAGGGAAGCCGGAAGCATCCAGAAAGCGCCGGATAGAATTTTCTGAACTTCTGGTACCTCTCTTCATACTTCTGTACCAACTCTTCATCCGGCTCTTCAGTTTTCACGACTTTTACCAGCTTCTTCGCAGCTTCTTCCACCGAGGAATACACGCCGCATCCGACTGCAGCAAGGATTGCCGCACCGTATCCCGGTCCTTCTTCGCTCTCGATAATATCCACTTTCATATTCATCACATTGGCGATGATCTTCCGCCACAACGGACTCTTCGCTCCGCCGCCGCAGATCTTCGTCCTCTGTGGATCCACACCGATGCTCCGCGCCACTTCAAGGGAATCCCTCAGGCCGAACGCCACACCCTCAAGCACAGCAAGCGTCATATCCTCACGGCTTGTGTCCATACTCATTCCGATAAATGCCGCTCTCGCATCCGGATCATTATGCGGGGAACGCTCGCCCATCAGATAAGGCAGATAGAATACATGGTTCTCGCCGAGTCCTGTGATTCCCGACTGCTCTCCTGTATAATCTGTCGTCTTCAGGATTTCATCCATCCACCATTTATTACAGGATGCCGCGCTGAGCATACATCCCATGAGGTGATAGTTACCGTCTGCATGAGCAAACGAATGAAGTGCATTATTCTCATCTACGCCGAACTTCTCACTGGAAATAAACAGGGTTCCCGATGTACCGAGAGAAATATTACATCCGCCGTCGCCCACTGTTGCAGTGCCGACAGCGGCGGCCGCGTTGTCGCCCGCTCCCGCGATCACCCTTACGTCCGCAGGCAATCCGAGTTCTTCTGCAATCTCCGGTTTCAGGCATCCCACCGGCTCCCAGCTCTCATACAGCTTCGGAAGCTGCTCTTCCGTAATATCACAGATCTCCATCATTTCTTTTGACCAGCACTTGTGCTCCACATCAAGCAGCAGCATGCCGGATGCATCCGAATATTCTGTGCAGAAACTTCCTGACAGCTTATATGCCAGATAATCTTTCGGAAGCATAATCTTCACGATCCTGGCAAAATTATCCGGTTCGTTTTCCTTCATCCAGAGGATCTTCGGAGCTGTAAATCCTGCAAACGCAATATTTGCAGTGTATTTAGAAAGTTTATCCTTTCCTATGGTATTATTGAGATATTCAACCTGTTTTCCAGTACGTCCGTCATTCCACAGGATTGCCGGGCGGATCACATTGTCATCTTTATCCAGAGCGACCAGCCCGTGCATCTGACCGCCGAAGCTGATTCCCTTCACCTGACTCTTGTCGCACTCTGCGGTAAGTTCTTTCAGACCTGCCATGCTCTGCTCAAACCAGTCCTCCGGCTTCTGCTCCGACCAGCCGGGATGCGGAAAATAGAGCGGATATTCTTTTGATACGATCTTATGGATCTTCCCGTTCTCATCCATCAGCAGAAGCTTGACTGCGGATGTCCCGAGATCCACTCCGATAAAAAACATGTCATTTCCTCCTTCCGGGACGCAGCAAAAACTAATTTTACTACGCCCCCGATGCTCATTATCCCCACGGATTCTCTGTCGGGTATCTCACTCCTGCCGGCTGATTGTAGCCGATCTCTTCTACCGGAACTCCGATATACTTGAATACTTCAAACAGCTCTTTTCCGTAATGTCCAAACGCAACAGCGCCGTGATGCGGATAGTTCTTCTCGATCAGCACGTGACGGTAGAATCTTCCCATCTCCGGAATCGCAAATACGCCGATAGATCCAAAGGATTTTGATGCAACCGGAAGGATCTCACCCTGTGCCACATATGCACGCAGTTTATTGTCTGATGTGCTCTGCAGACGATAGAATGTGATGTCGCCCGGCTTGATATCTCCTTCAAGTGTTCCCTGTGTCACCTCTTCCGGCAGTGAACGTGCCATGATGAGCTGATACTTCATCTCACAGGATGTAAGTTTTCCTGATGCTGTATTTCCACAGTGGAATCCCATAAATGTATCTTTATGTGTATACGGGAATTTGCCCTCGATACTCTCTTTATACATATCATCCGGAACTGTATTGTTGATATCCAGCAGTGTAACTGCATCCTGGCTTACCACTGTTCCGATGAACTCGCTTAAGCAGCCATAGATATCCACTTCGCAGGATACCGGGATTCCCTGAGCTGTCAGACGGCTGTTCACGTAGCACGGAACGAATCCGAACTGTGTCTGGAATGCCAGCCAGCATTTTCCTGCAATTGCAACATATTTGCGGTAGCCTCTGTGATCCTCGATCCAGTCTTTCAGCGTCAGCTCATACTGAGCCAGTTTCGTAAGGATCTCCGGTTTCTTATTTCCTGCTCCGAGTTCTTCCTCCATCTCTTTTACAACAGCTGTGATTCTCTCGTCGCCTTCATGCTTATTAAATGCCTCGAACAGATCCAGCTCGGAGTTCTCTTCGATCTCAACACCGATATTGTAGAGCTGCTGGATCGGTGCATTACATGCAAGGAAGTTGAGCGGTCTCGGACCGAAGCTGATGATCTTCAGGTTGTTGAGACCTACGACTGCTCTTGCGATCGGCTCGAACTCATGGATCATATCAGCACACTCTTCAGCCGTGCCCACCGGATACTCCGGTATGTATGCCTTCACATTGCGCAGTTTCAGGTTATAGCTTGCATTGAGCATACCGCAGTATGCATCGCCGCGGCCCTGTACAAGGTCGTTCTGCGTCTCTTCTGCTGCTGCCACAAACATTTTCGGTCCATCAAAATGTTTCGCAAGCAATGTTTCAGATATCTCAGGTCCGAAGTTTCCGAGATATACAACAAGCGCGTTACATCCTGCTTTCTTGATATCCTCAAGCGCCTGTACCATGTGGATCTCACTCTCCACGATACAGATCGGACACTCATAAACAGTTCCCTTGCCGTATTTCTTCTCATATGCATCGATCAGTGCTTTTCTCCTGTTTACAGACAGGCTCTCCGGGAAACAGTCGCGGCTTACTGCGACAACTCCGATTTTCAGTTCTGGCATGTTGTTCATAGTTGATTCCTCTCTTTCTTGATAATCTGATACTGTAGTTTTCTTTTGCTGTAAGCTATCTGCTGCTATACATTTCCTGTTACTGTTGGTCTTCTTTCCCGACCGGCGAACGACCGCTGTCACACCTCCGGGTTCTCGCCTTTCAGACCGCAGAACGCTCCCTTTATCCCTGCATCTTCATGAGCGATCAGCCACTTGTTCACAGCCGTCATCAGGCGGTTTTCCCCGTCTTCCGCCGTCTCGAAAGGCAGTTCCTCATTAGTCCCTTTCGGCAGGATGATGACACAGCGGAATCCTCCTTCCACTGCAGAGCAGGGCGCATAAACAACATCCTTCAGCAGCGGGGTGTGTTCCATCTCTTTGAGAATTTTCTCATAAGAAAATTCCGTGACCACTTTCCCGTACTTGCCGAAGGATGCGTCTGTTACTTTCTGCATTTTCATTTCATGACCTCCTTACGCTAAGGTTTCTACGAGGTCATTTTATCACTTTCACTATCGGTTATCGACCAAATAATTAGCCTTTTTATGTCCATTTCTTATCTTTTAATGTAATCGCTCGGCAGCTGCCCGTACTTTTTCCGGAAAGCCCTTGCCAGCGCCTTGCTTCCCGAAAAACCGTTTCGCATCGCCGTCTCCGTGATACTGTATCTGCCGCTGTCCAGATCTTTCACCGCATACTCCAGCCGGATGCTCTGCACATAACTCTTAAACGTGATCCCCGCATATTTTCGGAACATGCGTGAAAGATAATTCGGAGAGTAGTCAAAAATGCGGGCGACCTCTTCCAGTGTCAGGTCTCCCGCATAGTTCTCTTTCATATAAGAAGTGATCGCGGACAGCCTGTTCAGATTCCTGTTTCTGCGGACGAAAGAGACGTCCACTTCTGTCAGGCGATAGTCTTTTACAAGAAGATACAAGAGATGATAGAAGATGCTCTTCATCTTCATGTCATAGCCGCATCCTCTGGCGCGATATGTATCAAACAATTCCCGCACCAGTTCTACGAAATACTTATCACGCCTGCCCGGCTCATGGGAAAACCAGATAAACTGTTCTCCCGTAAAATAATCTTCAAACATCTTAAGCGGTATCTGGAGTACGATCGTCTCGTTTGGAAGCGGAGAGTCGATCGCATGGACTTCGTTGGAGTTTACGATCATAAATTCTCCGTCCGACAGCGGGCAGAGTTTGTCTTCGATATAAAACCCGAGTTTTCCCCGGCATACTGCAAATATCTCAACAGATCTGTGCCAGTGTTTCTCTCTCCGGTAACTGCCGCTGCCGCCCTCAAAGAGGAAGAGCTTAAACGGGAATCCTGCTTCCGGGATGATCAATTCGTGTGAAACCTGCATATGCTTCTCCTCTTCTTCGCAGTACTCTGTCGCACCCGGCACTCTGTCCGTGCCCTGTTTCCCTTGTCTTACGAAAGTCAGTCCCTGTCTAATATCCGAAATAGGCGTCTATGCCGTTTGCTATCCCCTGCGTAAGTTTATTCTGATACTCATCCGTTGCCATGAGTTCATCCTCTTCCGGGTTCGTCATATATCCCATCTCCACAATCGTGGCCGGCACTTTGCTCCAGTTGTTTCCGCTCATACTATCCGTCTCCCATACGCTGTCATTCTCGCACCCTGTCGCCGCGCAAAGCTCAGTGATAATGGAGTCAGACAGAGCCCGTGACTGTGCATACAGTCCGGGGTAAAACGGATTGTCCGGGGTGATACAGATCGTCATGGCCCCCTGGACAGACGAATCTTCGCTCCCGTTGGCATGAATCCTTACAAAAGCATCGGCTCCTGCCTCGTTCGCCGTCTCTGCCCTCTGAACGCAACTTACGGGGACATTATTTGTATCCCTTGTAAGTATGACCGTGTAACCTCTGTTCTCTAATTCTGTCTTCAGCTTCTGGCTCACCCGCAGTGTCAGCTCGTACTCCGGCAGTCCCGTAGAGACTCCGCTCGTCCCTGACGTGTCTGCTGATTTCTGCTCGGAAGAACCCGGCCCCAACGGCTCCGTCCCTCCGGCCACTACCGAGGAGTGGCCCGGATCAAGTACGACGATCTCATCTTTTTGGATCTCCTGCTCATTCCCGTCTGTCTCCTGCCCGTTCCCGCCCGTCTCCCGGCGGGTACTTTCCCCGGAGGTTTCCTCCTGTCGGCTCTCTTCCTGCGCACCATTTTCCTCTGATGCAGCTCCTGTGTCCTCCTGCACCTCTATCTTGATATCCTGCGCTGCCTGCCCCTGTTCATTCTCCGGAGCTTCCCCCTGAGAACATGCTGTCATCAGCATCCCCATGCCCAGGAGCACTGCTGCCGTTTTCCACTTTTTCAATCCTTACTCCTCCCATCTCACTGGTCGAGCTGATATCCGCCTTTATGCCAGGTCAGCCTTATAATCACAATTATAATTTTTAAATATCCATTTTGCAATATCCATCTGTAACCCATCTCCCCGGCGCGGCATATACTGAACCAAAGTATTCGGGGCGTGCTCCACTGCCGCCCTCGCTGTTGGGAATAAGGAAGGATATTTATGAGTATAAAGGGATTGGACGTCAGTGAATTTCAAGGTGAAGTTGACTGGGAAAAAGTCAAAGCGGCAGGCTATCAGTTCGCCATGCTAAGAGCCGGCTATGGAAATGATACTGTAGACAAACGTTTTCGGGAGAATGCCGCCGCATGTAACCGCATAGGGCTGCCGATCGGTGTCTACTGGTTTTGTTATGCCTGTTCTTCAAAAAAAGCGGTGCAGGAAGCCGACGGGTGTATTGACACGATATCGGGATACCGGCTGGACTATCCCGTCTGCTATGATATCGAGCAGGCCTCTGCCGACTAT
This sequence comes from uncultured Mediterraneibacter sp., assembly GCA_944375765.1. Classification (GTDB taxonomy): domain Bacteria; phylum Bacillota; class Clostridia; order Lachnospirales; family Lachnospiraceae; genus Mediterraneibacter. The sequence continues at coordinate 22,655 of CALWAR010000044.1, forward strand.
GCACTGAAACAGGGCGTCACATACACGCCCGCTCTGGCCAGAGATATTGTGCGAAGTTTCTGCGACCGCATAGAAGCAAATGGGTACTATGCCATGTTCTATACTAACCGAAACTTTCTTGACACCTATCTGGGCTCATCTCTCGCAGACCGATATGCGTTCTGGTATGCGCGGTACACAGACTCATACGACGGAACGGACTGCGGTATCTGGCAGTACTCAAGCACAGGGCGCATACCGGGCATTAGCGGAAATGTAGACCTGGATCTGGGCTATATCGACTACCCGTCCGTCATAAAAAAAGCAGGGCTTAATCATCTTACAGGAAGTTCTCCCTCGCCTTCACCATCTCCGCAGTATATTACTTACGTCATCCAGTCCGGTGATACACTCAGTGAGATTGCGAATCGATACGGAACGACAGTTGCTGCTCTCACGCAGCTAAACGGCATCTCAGATCCTGACCGCATCTATGCGGGCAATACTCTCAAAGTCCCCGAGGGAACTGGTTTTGTCCCGCAATATTATACGATCCGCTCCGGCGATACATTAAGCGGGATCGCGCAACAGTATGGAACAACAGTCACTGCTCTTGCACGGCTGAACGGCATCCCGGATCCTGACCGCATCTATGCAGGCGAGAGACTGCGCATCCGCTGAGCGCCGCCAAACGGTTATATTTTCTGTGAATTATACGCCTGTAAACCGTGGCCGGATGACAGATTGACAAAGAAATCCATTGTTTCTATAATGAAGTGGTGCATTTATCGGAAGTTTATATTAAATGACTTTTCAGGAACAGAGAGGAGAAAACGATGGCAAAATACTGTACACAATGTGGAAGAAAACTGGAAGACAGCGAAGTCTGCAATTGTACTTCACAAAATGCAGGCAATGTCGAGACACCAGACAGCGCGCATATGCCAGGCGAAGCACAGCAGGACGGCCGGCAGGATCAGCCCGGCGGATATACAAAGGAAGCAGAATGGGTCAATCGTCAGAAAAACGCTATCGTCTCCGGGACGAAGAGCATGTTTTCAGAGATTCTTCTCATCCTGAAGTCCCCCGTCAGCAGGGTAAGGCAGATCTCGGCATCAAACAGCGCCACCGTAGGCACAAAGCTTATCATCGCAAAAGCAGTCGTCTTTCTGATCGTAGTTGTCGCGGCGCTGCTAATGACCGCCAATCAGGTAAACGCAGTAAGTTACGGGCTTCTGACTGCGGATATGCCTTATTTCCAGGTCATCATCATCACGCTGATCCTGACGCTGGGGAGCGACTTCCTGGAATCAGTCATACTAAAGACAATCACCGGTGCATTTAATGGTGTTACAACTACAAATACGATGATCAATGTGATCGGGGCGCGGGCTGTCTTTGATACTTTTATGCTTTTGATCTTTGTCATCCTCGGGCTGATGGCGGGAGAAGTCGCCCTTGGTTCATTTGTCCTTTTAAGCCCTCTCATCGTCTATATACAGTTCGCATCTTATCAGGGCTGTGTAAGGATGAAAGAAGACAAGAAAGCTTACGTATATTTTGTTGCTAAGCTGTGCATGAGTACAATCACTTTCCTGATCATATATCTGATGGCCAGAACTTTTGTTGATTCCCTTGCAGGTTCCATAATCAGGATTTTTTTCTGACTCAGGGGCGCTTTCACTGCAAAAACCTGTCCGGAATCCGGGAACATGCAGAGGACAAATTAAGATTTTCATAAGTTTTTTTCTTTTTCTTTTAGAGTTTAAACATATTTTAGACACATTTTCTGTCTATACTATGAGTCAGATAGTTGATAACACAACTATCTCCCCCCTCATAAAGTATTGGCATCCCGGGGGACCGGGATGTCGCACTTTACTCTCATTCCTTTAGATAACTTATAAAACACGAAGCCCGTTAGCCCTTGCGGTTAGCGGGTTTTCGCTGTTCATGGCTTTCCGCTTCGGGCGTTTGGGGCACCTTTCGGGCACCCTTGCGCTATCCTCTGGAATGTTGCGGTGGTAGATAGTTGTTTATAGAGTTGCTATATGATCTTTTTATAGAGTTCTTCCAGTTTATCCATATCGGTTTTTGCTTTATCACCCGTGACATGAGTGTAAATATCTAAAGTGATCGCTACGGAAGAGTGACCGAGATACTTCTGGACTGTCTTTGCTTCAATTCCTGCTTCAAAGCATCTTGTAGCAAATGTGTGCCGGAGGGCATGGGGATAAATATGCTCCATCGGTACATACTCTGTTTTCTCTTCCTCTGCCTTTTTCTTTCGATCCCTGTTGATCGCCTTTACAATCCAGTTCAGGGCTGACTGAAATGCAAATGAGGAAACCATCTTTCCGTTACTGCTGACAAACACAAGATTTTCAAACCCCTTTTCCGGCTCCCATTTATCAGACGCTAACTGCATTTCTTTTTTTTGGATAAGCTGTCGTTTCAATGCTTTGTATACACTTTCCTGCATAGGAATCACCCGTTTACCGCTTTCTGTTTTCGGGCTTTGATATTTGAAAACATATTGCCCGGTTGAAAGGTCTTTCAGATAAACCAGTGTCTTATTGATCCTGATCTCTCTCTTTTTGAAATCAAGATCATCTTCTGTCAGCCCTAAGACTTCCCCGGCACGCATCCCTGTACCAAGAGCAACAACAATCAGATTCTCGTGCAGTCTTCCCTTTGCATATTTCAGAACTTCGCTCTGTTCTTCAACAGACAGAACACGGATCGGCTTTTTCTTTGTCTTAGGAAGTTCCACCCCGTCACAGGGATTAAAAGAGATAATCCTGTTATGTACTGCGTATTTGAACACAGCACTTAGAATATTATAAATATCCCGGATTGTTTTCGTGCTGTAATCATCGTCAGCCATGCTCTGAAACAAGTGCTCCAACAGCATCGGTTTGAAATCTACGAGCTTCTTTTTGCCGAGTTTTTTCTGTACATAATTCCTGTAACAATAATCATACCGGGCTAATGTGCTCTCTTTGATTGACTTTTTCTTGTGAGTATTCAGCCAGACATCAAACCATGCGTCTAAAGTCAGATTGTCTCCTTTTCCCCTGATCCCGTGCTTGACCTCATATTTGAGGTCTTCCATCTGCTGTATCAGTTCTTTCAGGTCTGCGTTATCCAGTGTATATTTTTCATTTCTGAATTTAAAACGTGCTCTGTATGTGCCGTTTGGTCTTTGCATAATGCCAGTAGGCAGTGTTTTTCCTTGCAAGTCCTTGCCCATTTTTACGCTCCTTTCTTCCGCAAGGACTATGCTTTAAACCTACTAATATTATAACATATTCCTGCGCACTATACAGCAATTACTTCATATTTGTTCATCAGATTATTGCCCTCATTCAGTCGTATGAACTCGTCTAAAACCTCTCTCCGAATCAGGATTTTCCTGCCGATCCGCATGGAGGAAATCTTCCCCCATGCAATCAGTTGACGCAGGTTTGTCCTGCCGATCCCGGTATATTCGGATGCTTCATTTACTGTCAGAGTTATCTTTTCATTCAACATCAGATCACCCCTTAAATCAGGCAAGATGAAATGTCCTTGTCTGCATTGTGTCCGGGTCTGACGGATCAAACACAATCTCCAGTGTACACAGCTTTCTCACGATCACTACACTGATCCGGCTGTGATCCACAAACTCAACGTCCAGTTCCTCGCTGATCCTGCCGTTATCCGAACTATAGTTGTAGTCAGTTACCACAGCACCCGGAACGTTATCTTTCAGGGATGAAAGAACGGGTTTCCTTGTCTCTCCGATCTGTCTGGTCAGTGTAGTTATAAAATCCTCTAAAAATCTCTTATTCATCTTTCACGTTCTCCTCTCCGTATTTTTCTTTTAACGCATCCATGAACTCCACCGCTTTAAAATTGATATTTTTGTAGCTTACACTTTTATCATCATGAAGCGGAATGTTGCAGGATGCAAATACCCGGCATATTGCATATAACGTGAGATTTGAATACAGTACCTCGTCTGTATCACAATCTACTATGTCATACCGTTCGACAAAACCGGGATAGCGGTTTCCTTTATACCCTACAGGTCTGTTTTTCAGATAAGCATTCATGTATGCTTTCAGCACCCTTTTAATACGCCACTGGGAGTAGGGGAGATAATCATATCCCCTGCGAAATTTCAAGTTCCCGTTATCGTCTAACGACACATCTGTTTCAAGTTCCTGTTCTCTGTCTGTATAATTCTTTTCGTCCAAAATATCACCCCCTCTCTAATCCTTGAACGGCAATTCGTTCAGTTCGTCTCTTGTTGCTTTATGAAATTCTGAATTGCGGTTCAGATATTTCTCTACGGAATCATATACTCTGATTGATCCGTCCTGTTCATACGTCCGAACTTCATGGATACGCCGGAGAAATGCTTTCCACGTTTCGGGATCATCAAACTGTACGTTTTTATACTGCATTTCCAGATCCCAGTTTGACGTGAAGAAGATAGTCTCCGCACACATCACCTTGTTGGCATACCGGGCAGGCAATTCTATCGGGTAAATGTCGAGATATCCGAGCATATCGCTGATCCGTAGCTGTGAACGGAATTCATCAAAACACAGGACAGGCTGACAGGTATAGGAATCAAAAGGATGTTCATAGTCATTCACCTTATAAACGGCAGAATCTCCGTACTCGTCTAATACCCCTCTTGTCTTACCTGATCCCGTTACCCCGCTTATATAAATAACTTTCAGATTCAGACGGCGGGTGTTCTTATATTTCTCTGTCAACATCGTTGTCCGCAGTCTGTCAATGGAAGTCAGATAGGGGATGTAATCAGGATTTTCGGAGATGATCTCCGCATTGGAAAGACCATCATCCACCACCAGGCGGTATAAGTCCTGCATCAACGTATTTTCGCCTTTGGGAAATGGTTCGTTTCCCCATTCCTCGTATGTTCCTTTAACACTTGTCTCCGCTTTTTTTGTCTCTTTCCATTTTCCACTTTTCTTCACATATTCAATGTTATTCCGGGGCGTTCCCAGAGCGGCATCAATATGAGCGGATGGGAAATGCTTCTTTACCGTAGAAAAGCGGACTCGGGAATTGAAATATACATATACATGAGTGTGTGGAGTTCCCTGTTCCCCGATCTCATCAGCCATGCAGACGAATTCAAGTGTAGTAAAATTTTCAATCAGACGTTTCTTTATCTCTGTATGGTCTGACCCGTGATCCAACGGATTATTGAACGTCATCAGGAAAGCGTGACGCTGTGGATCGAGTGTTTTCCCCATATATATCCACCTCTTTCTGTCCTGTCCTACTCTTCGTAGGACAGGGTGATCTTAATGTTGCGGACTGTTTCATGCTGGTCTGTAAACTCCGAGAGCCTTGAAAGCAATGACTTTTCAAGAGATTCGTAGCTTTCCAGATTATCACCTTTATAAAGCTGATAGTTTCTCTTTTTCGGCATCGGAGCAGAAGCGTTTTCAGGGGGATTCTCCGGCAGTTCTCCGTTCAGCCTTAACTTTTTCATAGCAGAGACAGGAATATTTTCTGAAACAAGTTTCTGCTGATCTTCTGTCATCTTTGCCATTTCAATCAACTGTGAAACAGAATAGCTCTGAAATTCCGGCTTGATCCCGGTACAGCACTTTGTCTCTTCATCAATCGAACCGAAGTTTTCGACCACTTTCTTAAATTCCGAACATCTTCCCCGGCTGATCCCGAATACACGTTTAGCAAAATTATAAATGTCTGAATCACCTA
>CALWAR010000045.1 GCA_944375765.1 uncultured Mediterraneibacter sp.
CTTTTTTTTTTTTTTTTTAACGTCAAGCCTCCTTCTTTTCTCTTTTAGAGATGTCCTGGATCAGATGTATCAGCAGCACGAACTTCTTTTTTTTTACTTCAAGAGCGCTTGCGAATCCCATCTTATAGTTTGCGAAAGCAAACTGATAAATCATATAGGACAGAGTTATTGTGGAAGTGCCCGGGCCTCCTCCGGTCATCTGGTACACTACGTCGAAAGTCTGGAAAGACCAGATAACGCTCAGGGTAATTACCATATAAGTAATCGGTTTCACGCTGGGTATTGTAATATACCAGAAACGCTTCATGGCAGACGCGCCGTCCACAATGGCCGCTTCATGCATCTCGCCTGATACGCCCATGATGCCGGCATAATAGATTACCAGAAAATATCCGGCGCTTTTCCATATGGAAACAACGGCTACGCACAAAAACGCCAGTTGTTTGTCTCCCAGCCAGTTCAGTCCCCCGGACCCAAAAACCTCCAGAACACTGTTCAAGATTCCGTCTGTCCGGAAAATCAGCTTCCAGACTGCCGAAGCAGCAATGGCAGATACAATCTGGGGGATAAACATAGCGCTGCGCAGAAATCCTCCATAGGCATTTCTGAGCTTCTCCGCCAGAAATGCCGCGATACCCAGCGCCAGCACAACCTGAACCGGCACTGTCACAGCCACGTATTTCACAGTATTGATCAGAGCCGCATAAAAGGTTTTATTCTGAAATACCGTCACATAATTTTCGATTCCCACAAACTCGGGATCCGAATACATATTAAAATCTGTAAGGCTGTAATACATCGTCATAAAAATAGTAATGACGCAAAATGTCATAATGACAACAAACGCCGGTAAAATATACAGCATACCGTAAAACGCCTGCCGCTTTGTCCTTTTCGTTTTTTTCCCTGCCATCTCTGTCTCCCTTGAAAACCCGCTGCCGGTTTTTAAAAAGGCTGCCGGGATCTGACTGGTATGATACAGATACCGCGCTTCTCTCTCCGGCAGCCCATGTGTTTTTAAACCTGTGCGTTTAATTTACCTGTATTATATCTGAGACTCATACTGTTCCATAGTATCGTCCAGCACCTCCTGAGGCGTCATATCTCCCATGTACATGGATTGAATATTCTTGAACAAAATGTCCCAGAAAGGATCCGCATTTTCAAACTGTGGCCAGTTTTTGAAAATGTCCGCCTGCTCCGTATACATAGTCTGGAATCTTTCATTGTCATAGTATGCGGCATCCGTGGTGATCGGACACATCGCGTACATTTCTTCATGGAAAGCGTCCATGACCGGAGCGCTGAGCATATACTTCATAGCCTCCGCTGCCAGTTCTTTATTCTCACTGTTAGATGCAATTGCCAGAGAGTCTGCGGCAATCCAGGTTGCCTGAACGCCCCCTTCTCCTGTAAGAGCCGGCGTGAAGTCCCAGTTAATTCCATTTTCCGTATGAGATGATGCGCTTCCCGTATCTCCCACATACATCGCAAGCTGTCCTGACTGGAATTTTGTCTTGATGTCATCCTCTGCGGTAATGGTTTCGTCATAGATGCCATTATCCATAAAGCTCTTTAAAAAATCCAGAGTCTTTAAACCTTGTTCATTGTTGATAGCGGGTCTGCCCTCGCTGTCCAGAAACTCGCCGCCTGCCTGCCAGTAATAAGGCAGGAAACTTGTGGTAATCACGCCCTTGATCACCGTTCCGCCCCAGCTCTGGAGAAATGGCTGTACGCCTGTCGTCTCCTGAATAGCCGTACATGCAGCCATAAATTCTTCCCAGGTCTGAGGAACCGTCTGAATTCCGGCCTCATTGAGGATATCCATGTTGCAGTACAGTATGCTGGCATTTCCTACAAGCATGGGAGCCAGATACTGTGTTCCATCGATCTGCCCCAGGTCCCAGTAAATATAATTCTCAGCCTCTTCCTCGGTAAAATAAGACTCAAGAGGTTCCAGAGCCCCTGTCGCAGCCAGGTCATACGGGGTGTCAATGTAAAACACGTCGGGACCCTCGCCGGAAGTCAGACCTGTGGTAATCTTTTGAATATACCCATCCCAGGGCACAATTTCAACGTGAACCGTACAGTTGTTCTCCTCTTCAAAAGCATCAAACTGAGCATCCCAGAATTCCTGGTCATTCTGCGCCGCGTCTGAAGAGGCATAAGGAGGAATCCACACGGATATTTCCGCTCCCCCGGATCCCGTAGTTCCGGAATCCTCCCCGCTGCCGCACGCGGTCAGTGTTCCCGTAAGCATGCATGCTCCTATTAACATTGCCAACCATTTTTTCTTCATTGTTTTCCTCCTTTTTGCCGTCACGGGTTTCCACCGGTCACTGCATTTTTATTATTTGAAAGAATCTTTCAATCTTTCGTTCTTAGTGCCTTCCCTCACACTTGTACAGGGAAATCGAATTTCTTATCTTGCCGTTTGTTTCCTCCAGAAGGGATCTCGTCTCTTTCATATCCAGATTCAGAAGCAGGCTTAAAATGGCGGGTTTTGCTTCTCCTCCGGCCTCCGCCAGAGCTCTTCTTGCCTCCTCTCCCGAGCACCCCGCAGCCTGCATGACAATGTTTTCCGCTCTTACCGCGAGCTTCTCATTTGTCTGTCTGACATCCACCATGAGATTTTTGTAGACTTTGCCCGTCTCCACCATACTGACTGTGGAAATCATATTCAGGATCATTTTTTCAGCGGTTCCGGCTTTCAGCCTGGTGGAACCGGATAAAACCTCCGGCCCTGTATCCACCTCCACGGCCACATCCGCATATGTGGATACTTTGGAACCAGAATTGCAGGAAATAGACGCCGTTGCGCACCCTGCCTGAGAAGCATATTTGAGCGCTCCGATCACATAGGGAGTCCTTCCGCTGGCCGTCAGGCCGATGACCGTATCTGTACCGTCCACTTTCAGTGCTTTCAGGTCTTTCTCTCCCAGCTCGGGACTGTCCTCTGCTCCCTCTGCCGCTTTCACAAAGGCTTTTTCTCCTCCTGCGATAACCCCTACCACCACCTCATCCGATACTCCGAATGTAGGAGGGCATTCCACCGCGTCCAGCACTCCCAGTCTTCCGCTCGTGCCCGCTCCGATGTAGATGATTCTTCCGCTGTTTTTCAGGCTTTTCGTCGTAAAACCAATGATTTCCGCAACCTTTGGAAGAACGGCCTTTACTGCCTTTACTACTTTTTCATCTTCCCTGTTCATAACACAGAGAATATCTTCAATGCTCATTTCATCCAGATTCATAGTCTCCGGATTTCTTTTTTCTGTTGTTAATTTCACAAGATCCAGCTGATTCATTCGTCCCTCCCGTTTTTAATAAGATAGGTGTTCTCAAGCGCATCTGAGCTTTCGTCGTGTGTTCTCTGGATATAAGCCAGATACAGCACGTCAATAATGGCAAGCTGGGAAATCCTGGATGCTAATTTCCCCGACTTGAAATTATATTCTGTAGCGCTTACATAAAGATTATGGTCTGCCAGCTTTACCAGCGGCGATTCCGCAAATCCGGTAACAGCCACCACGGGCACCCCTTTGTTTTTCAGCGCCCTGGCCCAGTCCACTGCCGCTTTCGTACGTCCCGAATAGCTGATCACCACCGCCAGATCCGTTTTTTTCATATTGGTTGCAAGCACCATCTGAATATCCTGATCCTCATACACCTGACATTTTTTGTTGACGCGGATAAATTTCAGATAAGCGTCTTTAGCCACCAGAAGCGACGCTCCCACCCCGAAAAAGGTAACGCTCTCCGCTTCAATCAGCAAATCCGTACATTTCCTCAGCACCTCAGTATTCAGCAGATTTCTGGTATCGTCCAGAGAAGCAATGCTTCTTGAAAAAGTCTTTCCTACAAGCGTCTCCAGGCTATCCTCTTTGCGGATATCGAAATCCTCTTCTACCCGCTTTTCTTTCTTCAAGGCCACCTCGCACGCAAGCAGATGCTGATACTCTTTATAATTTTTAAATCCCGTTTTTCTGCAGAGTCTGGTGATTGTTGCCGCAGACACAAAGGACTTCTGAGCCAGTTGATGGATATTCAGGTGAACTGCTTCTTCCATATTATCCAGCACATATTGAATAATTCCTTTTTCTGTGTCGCTTGCTGAAGTTATGTATTCTCTGAATCTAACAATAACACTTTCCATAATTCATTTCATTTTTGACATATTCATACGAATAACCAACTAATTTACCTTTAAATTTGTGCTTATTATACAATACATAAAATCAAATTTCAATATTTTGATTTATATATGATATTTTGTTTCACATCTTGAAATAAAATAGAATGGATACATTTGAATGACTCACATATTCGTGTTTGTCGGGGAGACTTTCTTTGATAAATCGTCCGGAAATCAAGCGGATTCAGTGTGTAATGATAACGTATTCGTATACGGCGGGAGAATGCTTTCGGTTCCGGTTACAGGACGTAAGACAAAGTAGCAAATCCGTGCTGCAGCTAAAAACGATCAATCAAATGAATAAACTCGCATACGCTCAGACATATTCATTTGATTGATCAACGCTGTATCACGGATTTTAACTTTATCTAACATCCTTCCACAGTCACCGGCCTCATTCTCCCGCCATATACGAAAGGTTCATCAGACCGGCTGTATCCGTTTCATTTTCTGCGTTTTTCCAAAGCGCTGTCTTTCAACAAACACTCATACAAGTCGGAAGAAGCCGGAACTTCGTCGACAAAGTATGCCTTTTCGGCCAGCTTTCTGTAAATTCCGCGATTGACGGGGGAGATTTTCCCATTAGATGAACGTAGAAAATCAAACGGATACAGCCGATTTGACGCACCTTGCGGAACAGGCGGGATTGTAATGCGGCCGGTGACTGTGGAAAAAGGTTAGAGAAACTTTAACCCTGGGATATAGCGTTGATCAGCCGGACGAACTTGTCTGAGCATCGCGAGTTGTCCGTCCGGCTGATCGCTTTTAGCTATATTTCAGGGTTATTAGTTTTTCTTCCTTTTGTAACCGGAGCCGGAAGCATCACAGTCCCGACTGTTCCGAATATATGCGTCACTCCACTGTATCCGCCTGATTTTCGGACGCTTCACCGAAGAAATGTCTCCCACGACAAACACGAATTTAACCCTCCTGTCCCATCAGGTAATCTACAAACTGCTGCGCCGTCCTTCCCGACAGGCCGCCGTGGGAGAGTTCCCATTTATTTGCCTCGAGCAGGAGCTCCTCTTCCGGCATGTCGACGCCTCCGCGCTCTGCGAGGACGCGCACGATCTCCTGGAATTCTTTCTTATCCGGCGATCCAAAGTAGATCGTCACGCCGAAACGGGCTACAAGGGATAATTTCTCCTGAACCGTATCGTTTGTGTGCAGTTCTTCGTCCCGGTCCGCCTTGTCTTTAAACGTCTCGCGGATCAGGTGTCTGCGGTTTGACGTGGCGTAGATCAGCACGTTTTCCGGTTTTCTCTCCAGCCCGCCCTCGATCACTGCTTTCAGATATTTGTACTCGATCTCGAACTCCTCGAAAGACAGATCATCCATGTAAATAATGAATTTATAGTTGCGGTTCTTTACCTGAGCGATCACGTCATTCAGGTCTTTGAACTGATGTTTGTATACCTCGATCATGCGGAGTCCCTGATCGTAATACTGGTTCAGGATTGCCTTGACAGAGGAAGATTTTCCCGTCCCCGCATCGCCGAAGAGCAGGCAGTTGTTTGCCCTGCGTCCCCTGACAAACGCCTCAGTGTTGTCGATGAGCTTTTTCTTGGCGATCTCATATCCTACCAGATCGTCCAGATGAACATGGGCGATATTCGTGATAGGCACGATCGACATCTCTCCCCCTTCGGGATGCTCGATCCGAAACGCCTTGTGCAGTCCCAGCTTCCCCACGCCGAATTCTTTATAAAACTGCGTCATCTTCTCCTTGAACTCTTCTGCATCTGCGGCGTTTCCAAGTGCTTTCGCCAGTGTGCAGATACTGTCCCTCACTCTTCGATTGAACACTTTATCCGTCCTGCTGCCATTCGTGTAATCCATGAGCACACGGATGCACCCCGCGCCCAGATCTTTCTCAAGGCTGCTGAAATCATAGTCGAAAAGCTCTTTAAATATACCGAAATCATGCAGTGCGACCTCGTTGATACTGCCCTCGATCTTCCCTACGATCTCGCAGGACGTACTGTACGCATTCTCATCGTTCGCAAGGAGAAACGTCAGGTAGGTATGCCACAGATTACCCTCGTAGCCATGGCTTACCGAAAGTTCCAGAAGCCGGTTCACACACTCAAAGAGAAGACTCCTCAGATCCTCGGTGTTGTAGAATTCACTCCCGTGGTTTTCCATAAGAAACGTCATGTCCTTCAGGATTTCCCCGTAATCCATATTTTTATAAAGCATCAGTTCATTCGTACGCATGTTGTTTCCTCCCGCTGTGCTCTTCCCATTCTGATAATCTACCGGGTTTTAATAATTCCCCAGGATCTTGAGGTTCTTGGACTCTTCCCTCAGGCCCCTGATCGCATTTTTGACAGCCGGCTCTTCAAGATTCCCCTCGAAATCCACAAAAAAGCAGTACTCCCACGGTCTCCCTTTGATCGGACGGGACTCGATCTTCGTCATGTTCAGATCGTTATATATAAAATGAGACAGGATCTCGTAAAGCGTTCCGCTCTGATGAGGCAGTTCAAACCTTATGCTGATCTTGGACGCATCTTTTAAAAACACTTTCTGATTTGTCACAACGATAAAGCGGGTAGAATTATCCGCGACATCGTTAATCTCATCCACAAGAACAGACAGCCCGTATACCTGTGCCGCATAGGAGCTGCACACTGCCGCCTGTGAAATATCATTCTCCTCCAGCACTTTCTTTGCAGCGATCGCCGTGTTCACCACGCTGATCCTCTGCCAGTCCGGGTGATCGTCCAGGAAACGGCTCGTCTGCATCAGCGCCTCAGTCTTGGAATACACTCGTCTGATATCCCCAAGTTTTGCCCCCGGTAAGCCGGACAGCGTATGTACGACGGGCAGGATCGTCTCCGCCACGATGTAATTCTCAAATTCATCGAGAAGATCATACATCTCGATCACCGGGCCTGCAGTAGAGTTTTCGATCGGGAGCACCGCATAGTCTGCCGCCCCCTCCTCAATGGATTCCATGGCCTCCCGGAAAGTTCTCACATGAAAATGATTGACGTCCTCCCCGAAAAACTGTCTCATCGCAGCCTGACCGTATGCCCCTTCCGTTCCCTGGAATACAACCCTGGCATTCTTCCTGTCCAGATCATCGATCCGGATAAACGGCAGTCTCCCGAGCGCCCCCGCCTCCACGAGCTGACGATACTGCAGTTTCCTGCTCATAGACATGAGCTGCTGGTACAGCTCCCTTATCCCTTTCTTGTTAAAATCACCGGACACTTTCGCCACAACGTCTGAAAGCTTCTCCTTTTCTCTCTGCCTGTCAAAGACTTTCCGTCCTGCCTTTACTTTATATTCGCCAACCTGTCCGCAGACTTCCATCCTCTGTTCATAAAGCGCTGCGATCTGGTCGTCTATCTTATCCAGTTTATCTCTGAGTACATCCAGCGACTCCATCTTTTTTGCTCCTTTCGTGGTAAACTGTTAATAGGCGTTTGCGAAACGCCAGAACCCGCATAAATACGGGATTCTTTTTGTTAAAAATTAAAATATCTCCTCAAGGTTTGTGGTACAATAGAATTGCTCAGAAACCATCAACCACCCACCTAAAA
>CALWAR010000046.1 GCA_944375765.1 uncultured Mediterraneibacter sp.
GGCATCACCGGACTTTCCAGGGGAAGCAAGGATGTAGCATATTTATAATTTTATCATTTTAGGAGGAATGCAAAATGGCAGCAAAAATTTATTATCAGGAAGATTGTAATCTTTCACTTCTGGAAGGTAAAACAATCGCGATCATCGGCTATGGAAGCCAGGGACATGCACATGCGCTGAACTTAAAGGAGTCCGGATGCAACGTCATCATCGGTCTTTATGAGGGAAGCAGATCATGGGCGAAAGCAGAGGCACAGGGATTTGAAGTTTATACATCTGCAGAGGCAGCTAAGAAAGCCGATATCATCATGATCCTGATCAACGATGAGAAGCAGGCTGCTTTATATAAAAATGATATCGAGCCGAATCTGGAAGAGGGCAACATGCTGATGTTCGCACACGGCTTCAACATCCACTTCGGACAGATCGTACCGCCGAAGAACGTAGATGTTACAATGATCGCGCCGAAGGCTCCGGGACATACGGTAAGAAGCGAGTATCAGGCGGGTAAAGGTACTCCGTGTCTGGTAGCTGTTGAGCAGGACTATACAGGAAAAGCGCTTGACAAAGCGCTGGCATACGGACTTGCCATCGGCGGAGCAAGAGCAGGTATCCTTGAGACAACATTCAGAACAGAGACAGAGACAGACCTCTTCGGCGAGCAGGCAGTCCTCTGCGGCGGCGTATGCGCACTGATGCAGGCAGGATTCGAGACTCTGGTTGAGGCAGGATATGATCCGAGAAATGCATACTTTGAGTGTATCCATGAGATGAAGCTGATCGTTGACCTGATCTATCAGTCAGGATTCTCAGGAATGAGATACTCCATCTCCAACACAGCAGAGTACGGCGACTACATAACAGGACCGAAGATCATCACAGAGGATACAAAGAAAGCGATGAAGAAGATCCTTTCCGATATCCAGGATGGTACTTTCGCAAAAGACTTCCTGCTTGACATGTCAGAGGCAGGCGGACAGGCTCACTTCCGCGCTATGAGAAAACTGGCTGCCGAGCATCCGTCAGAGAAGATCGGCGAGGAGATCAGAAAGCTCTACAGCTGGAGCGATGAGGATAAACTTATCAATAACTAATACTTGATCATACAATAGGTAAGCGGCGAAACGTCTGGCAGTGATCTGCCGGACGTTTTGTCATAATATTTGTTATAACAAAGGAAATCAGAAGAGAGGAGAGAACCTTTTGAAGGGGGAAGAGAATACGGCTCAGTCCAGCCAGCCGGAAGAGGAGAATAAAAAATCGAACGACAATGATTTCAGTAAGGGAAGTATTGTACGGCATATACTCAGTCTCGCTGTTCCCATGACGCTGGCACAGCTGATCAACGTGCTTTACAGCGCTGTGGACCGTATTTATATCGGACATCTGCCCCATGCATCCGCGGAAGCGCTGACCGGTATCGGATTATGCCTTCCGATCATCACGATCATATCCGCTTTTGCAAATCTGTTTGGCATGGGAGGCGCGCCGCTGTGTTCCATCGCCCGGGGAGGACACGAAGAGAAGCGGGCGCAGAAAGTGATGGGAAACTCATTTGCCATGCTGCTCCTTACCGGTGCAGTGCTTATGATTTTGTGTTTTGCATTGAAAAGGCCGATCCTGTATCTGTTTGGAGCAAGCGAGGCGACTTACGGATATGCGGACGATTATATTACGATTTATCTGCTGGGAACAATCTTTGTTATGGTAAGTCTTGGCATGAACAATTTCATCAATGCACAGGGATTCGGGAAAATGGGGATGCTGACCGTACTGCTTGGCGCAGTCATGAATATTATCCTGGATCCGATCCTGATTTTCGGATTCGATATGGGCGTGCGGGGAGCCGCCATAGCCACTGTGATATCACAGGGGGCTTCTGCTCTGTGGGTATTTATTTTCCTGACCGGAAAAAAAGCTCTTTTCCGGCTAACCCGGGAATCCATGAAGCTGAAAGCATCGCTGGTAAAAGATATCACTTTTCTGGGAACATCCGGGTTTGTCATGTCTGTTACCAATGGTACGGTTCAGATCGTGTGCAATGCGGTGCTTGCCCGGTACGGCGGGGACCTTTATGTGGGAATCATGACGGTGATCAATTCTGTGCGGGAGATCGCAACACTGCCTCTGAACGGGCTTACATCCGGAGCGCAGCCGGTCATGGGATACAATTACGGAGCGGGATGCTATAAAAGAGTGAAAGCTTCGATCAGATTTATTACGGTAGTGGGAATTGTATTTTCATTGATCCTGTGGGCAGTCGTATTTCTGGAACCGGGATTTTTCCTGCATCTGTTTACAAGCGAACAGGAACTGATCGAAAAAGGTATCCCGGCGCTGCAGATCTACTTCTGCGGAATCTTTATGATGGCGCTCCAGTTCGTGGGGCAGTCCACTAACGTGGCGTTAAACCGTCCGAAGCAGGCAGTATTTTTCTCTCTGTTTCGGAAGGTGATCATTGTGGTGCCGCTGACGATCCTGCTGCCGATGGTTGGAGGTCTCGGAACAGACGGCGTGTTCTGGGCAGAACCGGTGTCGAATGTGATTGGCGGTACGGCCTGCTTTGTGACGATGCTCGTCACGGTATGGCCGGCGCTGAAAGAATAAATCACCGGAAGTGCCAAAAGGCACATTCCGGGATTGTAAGCGGTCGCCAAGGTCTCGGGCGAGCCCGGACTTTGGCTCGTCGCCATCACAAAGAAAGGCATCCGCCTGACGGTGCGGATGCCTTTCACAATCTCTCTATGTTAATTAAGCAATGCTGTTTACAGCTTTTGACAGACGGGAGATCTTTCTGGAAGCAGTCCTTTTGTGATAAACACCTTTGCTTCCTGCCCTGGAAATCTCCACGATCGCTGCGCGCAGAGCAGTCCTGGCAGCCTCTGCGTCTTTTGCGGCAACTGCAACATCAACTTTTTTGACAGCAGTCTTAACTTTAGACTTGATCGCTTTATTTCTTGCAGCCTTTGTCTCGTTTACTAAAATTCTTTTCTTAGCAGACTTAATGTTAGCCAATCTGTACACCTCCATATCCAACATGAAAATTCAAATGTAGATCATGTGCCCCAGCAGATTCGGACACGGACGTTCCGCTGAAACATACTCATTTATTTTATGATAACAGGAATGGCTTGTCAATACATATTTCCGGAAATATTGCAAAATATAGTAACATCATAAGAGAAACGAAAAGTGAGGACGGGCTATGTTGAGAAATTACAGTGTCAGGACAGACCTTGCCCTGGAGGAGAAAGAAAGATTTGAGTCAGACGACGTAGAGATCCAGGGGGTTGTGCTTGAAGAGGAGTATGATGAAGAACAGGAGATCCGCGTAACCCGTGTGGAGATCAAGACAGAAAACGGGGCGAAAGCAATGGGAAAGCCGGTGGGAACATATCTCACTCTCGAGACGCCGGATCTTGCGGTGCCGGATGACGAATCGCAGAAAAATATTTCAGAGAGACTGTGTATGTATATCCGGGAGCTGATACAGAAAAACGTGAAAGAAAAAGAGTCAACAGAAGATCTCTCCATTCTGGTCGTAGGTCTTGGCAACCGCGAAGTAACGCCGGACGCACTGGGACCCAGCGTTGCCGATCATCTGTCTGTGACAAGACATATCGTAAGAGAGTACGGGAAGTATGCGATGGGGATGGAACATGCCAGACTCATAAGCGCCGTTGTGCCGGGAGTCATGGGACAGACGGGGATGGAGAGCACTGAGATTGTGAGGGGTATCGTAAACGAGACGCATCCCGACCTGGTGATCGCTGTCGATGCGCTGGCGGCGCGCAACAGTAAGAGGCTGAACCGAACGGTTCAGATCGCAGATACCGGGATTCATCCCGGATCCGGCGTAGGCAACAACCGGTCCGGTCTGACGAAAGAGTCGCTCGGGGTTCCGGTCATCGGTATCGGCGTCCCCACGGTAGTAGACGCAGCGACGATTGTCAATGACACAATGGAGAATTTTATCACGGCTCTGGAGTCCTCAGAGGCCCTCAAAGGAGTGGGAGAAGTCCTCAGATCGTATAATGCAGGAGAAAAATATGAGTTTGTAAAGGAACTGATCGCACCGCATCTGAACGGAATGTTCGTGACGCCCAAGGACGTGGACGAGATGATCCATCAGATCAGCCATACGATCTCAGAAGCGATAAACATGCTCCTGACAGACGAAGACCGGGCGTATGCATAACCTGTTTCCCGGATGCATATGATTTCAGGAGAACAAAAACGGAAATGAGGGGATGCTGCCTTACGATGGACAGACAGACAAATAAGAACCTGAAACAGGCTGCGGTGGCAGTATCCGCATTTTTGCTGACCGCTTTTGTGGTCTGCACCGGAGCAGGCGGCTATGGCGGAGAGTGGCGGTATCATGTACAAAAAGAGATATCATATCGTGCGTCCGAGATGTACATGCCGGCGTTTATCTGGGTAAATCGTACGCCCGGACAGGGAGTGGGAGAGTGGCTCAGAGAAAAATCACTTGCCTGGATACCTCTTGTGACTTATGCAGAAGACAATATGCAGTATGACACTTTGGTGGAGGATGAGGAGACGCTGGCAAAAATACTTGAAGCGCAGGCAAACGACGAGAACGCGGTGGATGAGAATGGCAGGCTTATCGGTGAACCGGACGAATCTGAGACCGAGGCTGTGACAGCGGGCAATGTGCCGGCAGTAGACACCTCTATAGAAAAACTGAGAGATTTTGACTATCTTCTGAGTAATTTTTATACCGTAGACAGTTCCACGATGATCGATGCGGATCAGTTGAACGCGGACGATCTGCTCGGGAGGAGCATGAAGATCGACACTGCGGGAGACGGCCCGAAAGTTCTGATCTATCACACGCACTCACAGGAAGAATTCGCCGATTCAACACCCGGAGACCCGTCCACGAGCATTGTGGGAGTAGGCGAATATCTGACAGAACTCTTAAATGAAAAAGGGATCAGGACGATTCATGATACGGGCGTGTATGACATCATAGACGGGAAACTCGACAGAAGCAACGCATATGAGTATGCAGGAGAATCGGTGAGCAGGATACTGGAAGAATATCCCTCGATAGAAGTGCTCATCGACCTGCACCGCGACGGCGTTGCAGAGGGGACGCACCTTGTAACGGAGGTAAACGGGAAACCGACCGCCAGGATCATGTTTTTCAACGGACTGAGCCGTTCAAGGACGAACGGAGAGATCGACTATCTTCCCAATCCTTACATACAGGATAATCTGGCGTTTTCACTTCAGCTCCAGATCGCTGCAGAGGAGAAGTATCCCGGATTCGTGCGCCATATTTATCTGAGAGCATACCGGTATAATCTGCACATGATGCCGAAATCTCTTCTGGTCGAGGCAGGAGCTCAGACAAATACAGTAGAAGAAATGAAAAATGCCATGGAAGTGCTCTCTGACATGCTGTACGAAGTGCTTGTCAAAGAGGGATAACGGTTCGGCCATAGCGAATCTTTACCTCTGCCCATATACAATATTCACTGTTTATAATACTTGAAAACCACAAGCGGTAGTGTTATATTATTTAATGGATTGTCCTGCACTCTGGCAGGATATAGAAGAACAGCGTCCTGCGCTGCCTGGGACTGTGGGTTGTCAGCAGCGCGGACGACAGAGGATAGGAGAATATAAATGGCAGCTAAGAATACATATGACGCGGACAGTATCGCAGTCCTTGAGGGCCTTGAAGCCGTCCGCAAACGGCCGGGCATGTATATCGGAAGTGTTTCCACGAAAGGGCTTAACCATCTGATCTACGAGATCGTAGACAATTCGGTGGACGAGCATCTTGCGGGGTTCTGTTCCGAGATCCATGTCACACTGGAAAAGGACGGTTCGGCGACAGTTTCTGACAACGGCCGGGGCGTTCCGGTGGACATGCATCAAAAAGGCGTGTCCGCTGCGAGACTTGTCTACACGACGCTGCATGCAGGAGGCAAGTTCGACGATTCGGCGTACAAGACGAGCGGCGGCCTCCACGGAGTGGGATCTTCCGTGGTGAACGCACTCTCATCCTATATGGATGTAAAAATCTGCCGGGACGGCTATATCCATCACGACCGTTATGAACGCGGCATACCTGTAGTCGAGCTTGAAAACGGCCTGCTCCCGAAGACAGGAAAAACGAGAAAAACAGGAACTACGGTAAACTTTATGCCGGATGATACGATCTTTGAGAAGACGAAGTTCCGCGCAGAAGAGGTAAAGAGCCGACTCCATGAGACTGCTTACTTAAACCCCGCGCTCAAAATCATCTTTGACGACAGGCGGCCTGAGACGCCGGAACATATCGAGTATCATGAACCTGACGGTATCCTCGGATTCATCCGGGACCTGAACAAGAAAAAAGACGTCCTCCACGAGCCGGTGTACTTCAGCGGGACCGCCGATGGAATAGAGGTGGAAGCGGCTTTCCAGTATGTCAATGAGTTCCATGAAAATGTGCTTGGTTTCTGCAACAATATCTACAATGCCGAGGGAGGCACGCATCTGACCGGCTTCAAGACGACGTTTACTACTGTCATGAACCAGTATGCGAGAGAACTTGGCATACTCAAAGAGAAAGACGCAAACTTCACGGGGGCAGATATCCGAAACGGCATGACTGCCATTGTTTCTATCAAGCATCCGGATCCCAGGTTTGAGGGACAGACGAAGACGAAGCTGGACAACCCGGATGCATCGAAAGCTGTGAGCAAAGTGGCCGGAGACGAGATCGTCCGGTATTTCGACCGTAATCTGGACACGCTGAAGACAGTGCTCTCCAGCGCTGAGAAAGCTGCCAGGATCAGAAAGACAGAGGAAAAGGCAAAGACCAACCTTCTGACGAAACAGAAGTATTCATTTGACAGCAACGGGAAACTGGCAAACTGTGAGAGCAGGGATCCGAAGAAATGTGAAATCTTTATCGTCGAGGGAGATTCGGCCGGAGGATCGGCAAAAACGGCCAGAGACCGGAACTATCAGGCGATCCTTCCGATCCGGGGAAAGATCCTGAACGTGGAAAAGGCCAGTATCGACAAGATCCTCGCCAACGCGGAGATCAAGACGATGATAAATGCGTTCGGATGCGGATTTTCAGAAGGATACGGCAATGATTTTGACATCTCGAAACTGCGCTATGACAAGATCATCATCATGGCGGATGCGGATGTGGACGGCGCTCACATCTCCACGCTGCTCCTGACGCTGTTCTATCGGTTCATGCCGGAACTTATCTATGAGGGACACGTATACATCGCCATGCCTCCGTTGTACAAAGCGATGCCCAAGAGCGGTGAGGAAGAGTATCTGTACGATGACAAAGCTCTGGAGAAATACAGGAAGACGCACAGCGGGCCGTTTACCCTGCAGCGATACAAGGGACTGGGAGAGATGGATGCGGAACAGCTCTGGGAGACGACGCTGGATCCCGAGAGACGTCTGCTCAGGCTCGTGGAGATCGAGGACGCGAGGATGGCGTCCGGTGTGACGGAGATGCTCATGGGGACAGAAGTGCCGCCTAGACGTGCTTTCATTTATGAAAATGCGACTGAGGCAGAACTGGATATCTAACAAAGGAGACAGATCATGAACAGTGAATCACAGATCATAAGAACAGAATATTCTGATCTTATGAAGAAATCATATA
>CALWAR010000047.1 GCA_944375765.1 uncultured Mediterraneibacter sp.
TGATACTGCTTCACGATCGCGCTCTTTGGCTCTGTCAGAATACGGATCAGCGCCTCCCTGTCCAGCAGATCCAGCGAAACCGTGACCGGCAGTCTCCCCACAAGCTCCGGGATCAGTCCGTATTTTACAAGATCCTGGGGCAGTACTTCGTGGAGCAGCACATCCATATCATACTCATGCTTTGTTGCGATCTCCGCATTAAATCCGATCGATTTTCTGTCCAGCCTTGTCTCAATGATCTTGTCGATGCCCTCGAAAGCTCCGCCGCAGATGAACAGGATATTTGTCGTGTCGATCTGGATCAGTTCCTGGTGCGGGTGTTTTCTTCCTCCCTGAGGCGGCACGGACGCCACCGTGCCCTCTATGATCTTAAGGAGCGCCTGCTGCACCCCTTCGCCCGAAACATCCCGGGTAATGGACGGGTTCTCAGACTTTCTCGTGATCTTGTCGATCTCATCGATATAGATGATGCCGTGCTCGGCGCGCTCGATATCACCGTCCGCCGCCTGTATCACTTTCAGCAGGTTATTCTCCACATCCTCGCCTACATATCCCGCCTCTGTCAAAGCAGTGGCGTCGGCGATCGCGAACGGTACGTTTAATATCTTCGCGAGTGTCTGAGCAAGGAGCGTCTTACCGCAGCCGGTAGGACCGAGCATGAGGATATTGCTCTTCTGGAGTTCCACTCCGAGATCCTGCTCCGCCATGATCCTCTTGTAATGATTGTACACTGCCACAGAAAGGACTTTCTTTGCCTCATCCTGCCCGATCACATAGTCGTCGAGGAACTCTTTCATTTCCTCCGGCGTCAGCAGATTGATGTCATCAAACGCGGAACCGTCGCTGTAATCAAGCTCTTCCTCGATGATCTCAGAACAGATGCCGATACACTCGTCGCAGATATACGTGCCGTTGGGTCCCGCGATCAGCTTTCTCACCTGGGCCTGCGTCTTATTGCAAAAGGAACATCTTACGATATCATCCATCATTTTTACTGCCATATCTTTCACCTCATACTGCCATTAGTGGTTTACGATCACTTCGTCGATCAGGCCGTATGCCTTTGCCTCTTCCGCTGACATGAAATTATCCCTCTCTGTATCGGCTTTGATCGTCTCAAGATCCTGTCCTGTATTCGCTGCCAGGATCTCGTTTAATTTCTGTTTCGTACGGAGAATATGCTCTGCTGCGATCTGGATCTCCGTCGCCTGCCCCTGCGCGCCGCCCGACGGCTGATGGATCATGATCTCCGCATTCGGGAGTGCGAATCTCTTGCCTTTCTTTCCTCCCGAAAGCAGAAAAGCGCCCATGCTGGCTGCCATGCCGATACACACTGTGGACACGTCGCACTTGATATACTGCATCGTGTCATAGATCGCAAGTCCCGCTGTAACGGAACCGCCCGGACTGTTGATATAAAGCTGGATGTCCTTATCAGGATCGTCCGCTTCGAGGAAAAGAAGCTGCGCCACTACCACGCTGGCCGACACGTCGTTCACTTCCTCGCCGAGGAATATGATCCTCTCCTTTAAAAGTCTTGAATAAATGTCATACGACCGCTCTCCGCGGCTCGTCTGCTCTATGACATAAGGTACTAAACTCATAGTTCACGCCTTCTTTCTTATATAAATTATAGATACACCTGATATTTCTGCCTCTCTGCACTTCCCTCTCAAAAGCCGGGGAACCAAAAAAGGTATAAAAGGTGCGCCGTGCGGCACACCTCTTTCTAACAATCTGCCTAACCCTCTACCGCCGCGTCTGCAATGAGCGTCACTGCTTCCTGGACTGCAATGTCGTCTTTCATCTGTTTCTTCTCATTATCGCCCATGAACTCCCTGAGCTTGTCAACCTCCATCTGATAGGAGTCTGCCATTTTCTGAAGTTCCTCCTCAAGACGCTCGTCGGATACCTCAATATTTTCTGCAGCCACGACCGCCTCAAGCACAAGTCTTGTGCGGATGCGCTTCTCAGCCTGCGGACGGAACTCTTCCATCATCTTCTCTTCTGTGAGACCTGTGAACTGGAAGTACTGCTCCATGCTCATGCCCTGCTGCATGATGCGGCGTGCCAGATCATCAGCCATCTGCCTTGCCTGGAGATCGATCATTGGCTCCGGAAGATCGATCTGAGCATTTTCAACCGCCTGCTCAACAGACTGATCCTCTCTCTTCTGCTTTCCTTCGTTCTCCTTGCGCTCTTTAATCTTTGCCTTTATTTCCGCTCTGTAGTCATCTACGGTCTCGCTCTTGTCAGATACGTCGGATACGAACTCGTCGTCCAGTTCCGGCAGTTCTTTCGCCTTGATCCCGTGGACTGTACACTTAAATACCGCGTCCTTGCCTGCCAGCTCTTTCGCCTGATAATCCTCCGGGAATGTCACGCTGACTTCCACTTCTTTACCAATCTCAGCTCCGATAAGCTGATCCTCGAATCCCGGGATGAAAGCGCCTGAACCAATCGTCAGCGGGTATTTCTCGCCTTTTCCTCCCTCGAACGCTTTGCCGTCCACAAACCCCTCAAAGTCAAGTGTTACCTGATCCTTGTCCTGAATGGCCCTGTCTGTCACATCGACCGTCCTGGCATTGCGCTCAAGCTCTTTTTGTATCTCCTCGTCTACTTCTTTCTGTGTCACCCTTGTAGAAACTTTATCCACTTTCAGCCCTTTATATTCACCGAGTGTCACTTCCGGCTTTACTGCCACTTCCGCCGTAAAGATGAACGGCTTGCCTTTTTCAAGCTGTGTGATCTCAACTTTCGGCTGTGATACGATCTCAAGCTCACACTCGTCATAAGCTTTCCCATATGCCTCTGATATCATATGATTTGCAGCTTCATCATAGAACACTTCCGGCCCGTACATCTTTTCGATCATCTGGCGCGGCACTCTGCCCTTGCGGAATCCCGGAAGACTGATCTTCCCACGCTGTTTCATATATGCGGCCTGAAGCGCCTTTTCCACGTCCTCTGCGGGCACCTCGATCGTCAGTTTTGCCATATTATGTTCTAATTTTTCTACCTGTAAACTCATTTTCTTCCTCCTTGAATGTGCAAAGTGAGAATTGTCCGCGTCCCCGGTCAAGCCGCACATCAGGACATACCTTTGCAGTCACTGAAATAGTATAGCACATAAAACCGCACATTTCCAGTACTTTTTACCGCAAATCTGCCGCCACGGGACTGCCGCGGCAGTTCCTCATATCTGTACTCCCCGCCCTTTATTCCTCGTACACAATGGATGACTTCACTTCTTCCGCTTTTTCTCTCCCGCACAGGACCGAAGTCAGTTCCAGCGCAAAGGGAATCGCAGCTCCCATCCCGCGCCCTGTCGTTACGCTCCCGTCTGTGACTGTCGGCACCTGCAGTACTTCTGCACAGTCGAGCTGTTCCTCAAAAGCCGGATACGCACATGCTCTCTTCCCTTTGAGCAGTCCGAGTCCGCTCAGCACGGTGGGAGCCGCGCAGATCGCCGCCAGGTGTTTCCCACTCTCTGCTGCCGCAAGAAGCTCTTTACGGAGTCCCTTATGGTCTCTCAGATTGGTCGTTCCCGGCATCCCTCCCGGCAGGACGAGCATATCCGCTCCTTCCGTGTCCGCTTCATCAAACAGACAATCCGCCTCAACGTCAATGCCGTGGGCTCCGTGTATCAGCTTACTGTCCATGACCGATACCATCTGCGTCCCGACGCCTGCTCTGCGCAGGATATCAACGACTGTCAGCCCCTCGATCTCCTCAAAGCCATCTGCTAAAAAAACGCATACTTTTTTCATTTCACATTACCTCCTGATCTGTGTTTTATTATAACGGATGTCCCAGACAGTTACAATATTTCTCCATATTTTGTTTCCTGGCAGTACTGGAACAGACACCGTTTTTTTCATATAATATATATGTCACAAAAATTTAAGAAGGAGAAAAGAACATATGGAGATCGAACGCAAATTTCTTCCGGACAAGGACTCTTTCCCGTTCCGGCCCGAAGATCATCCATGCCGGCACATCGAACAGGGATATCTCTGTACGGATCCTGTCGTTCGCGTCCGCATGGACAACAACGAATATTTTCTGACTTATAAATCCAAAGGACTCATGGTACGGGAGGAGTACAACCTTCCTCTCACCCGGTCCGGTTACGAGCACCTGCTCGCCAAGGCGGACGGACGCATCATATCCAAAGACCGGTATGTCATCCCACTTGAAGATGGACTCAGTCTTGAGCTTGACATATTCAAAGGCGAACTCGCCCCTCTTGTCATCGCTGAGATCGAGTTCCCGGATGAGGAGACTGCCCTGGCATATGAGCCGCCTGCGTGGCTGGGAGAGGAGATCACATATTGTCCTGAATATCACAACAGTGCCTTAAGCCAGCTATAGATTTTCTCATATTCTGAGACACGATTTGCAACGATTTGTTGCTTTTTTATAAAAATTACCCGTTCTGTTGCATAGCACCTTATCTACAGGAAAAATTGATATAATAGTGACGTATTGTATTTTCCTGTAAATGGGAGGTGTTTCCGTGTCCAATATCCAACTTGCGGCGAATCTACGCCGTCTGAGAACCGATCATGGCTATACGCAGACACAGATCGGCCGCAAACTGAATATCTCACGGCAGGCATACTCTAATTATGAAATAGGAAAGCGTATTCCGGATCTGGATATCCTCATCCGGATCGCGGATATCTATCATATCACACTTGAAGAACTTATCATGAAACCCTGCACCGGCGCCGGTGTCATCAGCCAGAACTCCGGCCCGTATTACATAGGGATGGAGATCGAGAGCACAGATACGATCTATCTTACAAAAGAAGAAGTCGAACTGCTGACACATTATAGGAATGCGGACGAAGATGACCGGAAGCTGACGCAGAAAGTACTGAAAATGTAACTTCGCGTCTGCCGGATATTACTCCTCTTCGCCGCTTTCTGCTGCCGGTCCGGCATTTCTCCGAGCAGCTTTGTCATATGCCTCCTGGTAGAGCATTTTCTGAGAATTGATCGGTTCTCCCTCACATTCCACGAGACGATAGCTGCCGTCTGCATCCTCCTCACGGGCTTTCTTGTTATCGCTGAGCATCAGGTCAAACATGGCCTGGAGCCGCTCCTTTATCGCCGGAGCGTAGACCGGAGCCGCAACCTCAACGCGCTTCACTGTATTCCTTGTCATAAAATCGGCGGAGGAGATATAATACTTCCTGTTTTCTCCGCATCCGAAGATGTAGATCCTGGAGTGTTCCAGGAAACGTCCCACGATGCTGATGATCCGAATGTTCTCCGTCTGCTCTTTCACTCCCGGTATCAGACAGCTTATCCCCCGTACGATCATGTCGATGCGGACTCCCGCGCGCGACGCTTCCGCCAGTTTATCGATGATCCTCTTATCTGTCAGTGAGTTCAGTTTCAGTCCGATATATGCTTCTTCTCCGTTCTTTTTATGTTCAATCTCCTCGTCGATCATATCAATAACACGGTTCTGGAGACACTTTGGCGCTACGAGCAGATGTTCTGATTCTTCCACCGCCTCGCCCTTTGTCAGCGCCTGAAATACTCTCGCTGCATCCATGCCGATCTGTTCATCAGCCGTCATAAGCGACAGGTCGGTATAGAGCCTCGCCGTTTTTTCGTTATAGTTTCCGGTTCCGATCTGCGTGATATATTCGATCTTTTCGCTTCCCTTTCTCGTGATCAGACACAGCTTGGAATGTACTTTGAATCCTTCAAGGCCATAGATGATCTGGCAGCCTGCCTTTTCCAGCATACGTGACCATCGGATATTATTCTCCTCGTCAAACCGGGCCCGGAGTTCTACCAGGACAACTACTTCCTTACCATTTTCTGCCGCTTCACAGAGCGCTTCAACGACCTTGCTCTGCTTGGCCAGACGGTAGAGCGTCATCTTGATGGAGATAACGCTGTCGTCCTCCGCCGCTTCGTTCAACATTCGCAGGAACGGGCGGATCGACTCGTACGGATAAGACAGCAGCTTGTCCTCCTCTTCGATCTGTTTTAAAATACTCTCTCCGTCCCGGAAAGATGCCGACTTCTGCGGAACTCTCCTCTCATAGAACAGTTCGGGGTGCATGCGCAGCAGATCCTGGATCTTGAACACAAAAGAGAGATCGAGCGGGGCATTGCTGCGGAACACCCGCTCCGGGGATACGTCCAGATACCGGCAGAGAGATTCCACAACAGAGCTGTCGATCTCACGGGACATGTCAAGCCGCACCGGGGAGAGCTTCTTTCTCTCTTTCATCAGGTCTGCCATAAACTCGCGGTAGTCCAGATCCTCGTCGTACAGAGCGTCCGCATCGATATCCGCATTCCGCACGACGCGGATCAGCGACTTGCCGATCACCTTGTAGCCTTTGAACACTTTGCCGATATAATGGAGTACAATGTCCTCCGAGAGGATATATCTTCCCGTTCCTCCCGGCAGCTCTACAAGACGCTCTACCATATTGTTGGTACACGGGATGATACCGATCCTCTCTTTGCCGCCCCTCGTCTCAAGAACGACGGCCGCATAGATCTCCTGATTCCTCAGGAACGGAAACGGCTGCCTCTTTCCCACGATCGTAGGAGAGCTCAGAGGTACGATCTCATGGTTGAAATACTGCTCGAGGAACTTTTCCTCCTCTTCCTTTGCCGAAGTAAAATCAATCAAAGTGATACCGTATTCCGCCACTTTGTCCATCAGATTCTTATAGGCGGCGTCCTTTCTCTTGTTGAGCTTTTTCACAACCTTTAAGATTGCCCTGATCTGCTCCTCTGACGTCATCTTAGTCTTATTGTCCCTGATCTTCTTATTGATAAGCATCTGATCCTGGAGTGAGCCTACTCTGACTCTGAAAAATTCATCCAGATTGCTCTGATAGATCGAGACAAAATTCATCCGCTCACAGAGCGGAACCTCGCTGTTTTCCGCCTCTTCCAGCACCCTTTCATTGAACTTAAGCCAGGACAGTTCTCTGTTCATGTAAATATTTTCCATTTTTACCTCCTTCGTACTCTGACACAGTCTGTTTTCGTTTGCCACCGGCTTAAACTTACAGTTCAGCCGTTCTGCTGCTCTTTTCGCACCTCATTATTCGTTTTAAAAATATCTCAAAATAATCCATCACCGTACAGATGGCATCATCTAATTCAGGTTCCATTTGTATAATACGCTTTTCTTTCTGAATAATCAACTTTGAAGATACTGTTGCCTGTATCATGCATATATCCGGCGATCTTTGCGGGTTCTATCTCGTTGACAAGCGGAGCTTTCTTTGCCGGCTGCATCAAAGCCTCCTGCAGTCCGCTTTCAGAATCACGAACTGATTCTCCGTAAGTTTCGGTATATAGCTTTCCCCGTCCTCACCGGGCACATGCGTCTGGTCAGCCGGCGCGTCCTTTTTCTTGAATTCTCTGGTTTCCTCTCAGATTTTGCAGTTTTTATAATATATTGAGTCTATTTTATAATAAAGTCGGAATTGATGGGATGATAAAAATGTTAAATGTAAGTAAAGACGCCGGATCTTACAGTATTACGATAAATACTGCAAGGTCCGGCGTCTTTCGTATCCGAAATATTCTTCTGCTACGGCACTGCGGCCGCCTCCTCTGACCACTCTACTCCATCTCGATCCTTTTCAGTCTTGCTCCAAGCCGGCTCAGTATCTCATTCGTGATCGTACCGGCAGTCTGCGCCATGTCCTCAGCCGTTAGCACTGCCGTATCACAGGCCTTCCCGTCATCTGTGCGGGAGCGGCCGATAAAGACGACCTCATCCCCTGGCTCTGCGCCCGGAGTCTCCGTCACATCCAGAGTCAGCTGATCCATGCAGACGCGTCCTATGACCGGGACCTTTCTGCCCCGCACAAGAGCGGTCCCGCAGTTTGAGAGGCTCCGCGGTATCCCGTCTGCATATCCCGCAGTGACGATAGCGATCTTTCTGTCTGTCCCGGCTGTATAAGTCAGGCCATACCCTGCCGATTCACCGGCTTTTAGTTCTTTCACACTGGCGATCCTGGCCTTGAGAGAGAGGACCGGCCTTAGATCTGCATCTGCCTTTACCTGATCGTTTTGGGAGCTGAGACAACCGTAGAGGGCGATCCCCGGTCTTGCAAGACCACAGGAATATCCCGGATAGTTCAAAAGTCCGTAGCTCCCCTGGATATGAGTCTGAAATCCGCGTATCCCGCTCATGTGCAGATACTCTGTAACACGTCTGAATCTTGACATCTGCCCGTTTGTATATCTTTCCTCTGCCTCCGTGGTTCCATCGGAGACACAGAGATGAGAAAATATGCCTGTCACGTCAAGACCTCTCAGTCCCCATATCTCCCGGATCAGTTCCGGTCTGTCATAAGGTATGCCAAGACGGTGCATCCCCGTATCGACGCCCACATGCACACGGATCTTTTTTCCGGCGTCCGCCTTGATACAATATCCTGATATCATGCCGACATAGCTGAAATCCACCGCCGTCTGCGTCAGTTCATAGTGCATAAGCTCCCGGAATCTGTCCGGAGCGGTGTACCCAAGGATGAGGATCTGTCCGGATATACCGGCCTTACGCAGACGGATCGCCTCATCCACAGTAGCGACACAAAAGTCGCGGATGCCTGCACCATACAGGATTCCTGCCGTCAGGATATCCCCGTGGCCGTAGGCGTTCGCTTTCACGGCCGGCATAAGAGCGGATTTTGGGCCCGACAGTCGCTGCAGTTCACTCAGATTATGGGCAAGATTTCCTCTGCTGATCTCAATCCATGCCCGGTCCGTATCACTCATTTTTATTCGCCCCCTTTTTCAGACGGGAACTCAGACAGACAAGCGCTGCCGTCAACATAAAGGAAACGACTGTAACGCTTAGGAACTGCATCAGCGCGTTGTCCACCAGAACAGCCGTAAGTCCCGCTGCACCCGCTATCCCCCGCAGTCCGATCAGAACCGCCGGGTGTATGATATACACAAGCATGGAGATATCCCGTGTACAGGCCGGCGCGTCTCCTGGGATACACAGAAGCAGCCGGAAGAGAAAATACATGACCGGGATAAGAAACAGATACATGCTGTTGTGTCTCTGCAGATCAAAACTGTAAGTAAGATATCCCTCGATGAGCATAAGCGCCATACTGACCATGAGGCCGACGAGAAGACCTTTCGTTTCGACTCCGCCGCTTCTGCTCCTGCGGCCTCTGCGCTCCTGTGTCTTTCTCTTTCGTCCGTCGGATTCTTTCTTCGCACGGATCAGCATCCCCATGACAAGGAAGACAGGCGCATAGAAAATGCCGTTGCGCGTATAGCTGCTCACGGCGAACAGCATGTCGTACAGGCTTTCCACCGCCGGGATCCGGCTCGCCAAGCCGTAGTAGCTGTCGCCTCCTGCCCCGATCAGATAAAGCAGTCCGGCAAGCCAGACGACCAAATGTACGGGAAACCGTTTCAGCATCGCTGCGACAAGAATGCATCCTGTGACTACTGCCGGGAAATA
This sequence comes from uncultured Mediterraneibacter sp., assembly GCA_944375765.1. Taxonomy (GTDB): domain Bacteria; phylum Bacillota; class Clostridia; order Lachnospirales; family Lachnospiraceae; genus Mediterraneibacter. The sequence goes on from CALWAR010000047.1 coordinate 9,485, forward strand.
CCACAGATGATAAAACGCTCCGTCAAAAAAGAGCATCCTGAGAAATCCGCCCGCGCTTTTCGGCATTCCTCCCGCATAAAAGTTGACCGGGAGATAGAGCACAAAGGCCGCTGCATACAGAAACAGCGTCTTCTTCAGCGGCCGGATCACTCTTTTATCATCAGCGCACTTTCCCAGCTTCCATGGGCCCAGCACAAAGTATCCTGTCGTCATCAGAAAAAACGGGACTGCCACCCGCCCGATGCAGTAGGTCAGTCCGAAATCGATCTCCCTGCCAAATACAGAAAACGGGGCCGTGTGTATTGCGATCACCATGACCGCCGCTGCGATCCGAAAGTAATCGATCCCTGCGTACTCTCTTCTTCCTTTATAAACCACTTCTGTCATATCCGTTCCTTTCCCGAAGCGTACATCCTGCTTATACCCTGCATGCCTCTGAACATCCGTCCGGGAAGATAACTCCGGCGGGAGACGCTCCGTCTGTCTTTTCCGGCGAATCTTTCCATATATTCCTCAAGCGCCAGATTCTGTTCTGTGATCCGTATGGAATGAGGAGTTCCCACATAGCGGAAATGCCAGGGCTCCTCACTGATGCCGGTGACGGACTCTTTCTCTTTCGTATACCGTTCAATGAAGCCATAGTACGGCGCTGCCTCCCGGAACTTCTGGCATATGCCGATCCTTGGAAATTCGGGACAGATAAAATCAATGTCCGGCGCTTTCGCCGCCAGGTCGATGGCAAGCCCTGTCTCATGTTCGCTGCACCCCGGAAGCGCCACATATTTTCTGGCAAATGCAAGGCCCCTGTCTGCCACTGTATCAGCCCAGATCTTCTCCTGCTCCTTTCTGGAACGCCAGCCGCTCACAGGCACAATCAATCCTTTGCCCCCGATATCGGCAAGCAGCTCCTGCAACGCTTCCGCCGCCGTGCGCTCCATTAGTATGCCGGGGTGCTCCTCCGACACGCTTACAAGCGTCTCCCTCTCCACCGGATGATGGATCGGATGTTCTATATTTACAAGTGTAAGATACTTCTCTGTCATGCTCCCACCTCCATCCGGATCAGCCGGTCGATCAGTTCTTCAAACGATATGCCCGCCGCTTTCATCATCCCCGGATACCGGCTGTGGGCGGTAAATCCCGGGATCGTATTTACCTCGTTAAAATAGATCTTGCCCTTAGGCGTCAGGAACATATCTACTCTGGCGAAATCCCTGCACTTTAGCGCCTGGTAGATGACAGCCGCCATGTGGCGGACCTCGTCGGCTTTCTCATGCGGGATCCTTGCCGGGACGTAGATACTGGACGTCTTAAGGGTGTATTTTTCCTCATAGTCGAAAAATCCGTCTGACAGTTCGATCTCATCAACCTCGCCGATGATGAGTTCCTCATTTCCAAGAACCGCGCATCCTACCTCAAAGCCCCGGATCTGCTCCTCCAGGATCACCTCCGTGTCATGCTCAAAGGCGCTCTCTATGGCGGAGATCAGATCTGCCTCTTCACATACCCTCGTGATCCCAAACGAAGAACCTGCGCGGACCGGCTTTACAAACAGGGGATAGCCAAGTCTGCGGGCACATTTGCGTATCTCGTGCGCATCGTAAGGTCTTGCCACAGTTATTGTCTCCGCCACCGGCACTCCTGCCGCCGCCGCGATACGGTGTGAAAGTTCCTTGTCCATTCCCACTGCAGAGCTTAACATCCCGCAGCCTATGACGGGGATACCGGAGAGTTCCAGCACTCCCTGTACTGTGCCGTCCTCTCCGTTCTTTCCGTGCAGGATGGGAAACGCGGCGTCCAGCGATATGGTGTGCAGCCCGTTCTTTCCCTGCCAGCAGACGCCGTGTACCGTCCTGTCCGTCGACACCCATACGGGAGTGCAGGCTGCATCGCTCAGCCACCGGTCTTCCGGTATTGCGTCGATATTGCCCTCGTACAGATACCACTGTCCACTCCGGCGGCTGATGCCGATCAGGATCCTCTCATACCGCTTTGTGTCTATCTGCTCGATTACCGCGTGGGCGGACTGGAGCGATACTTCATATTCTGTGGAGCATCCGCCGAACAATATGGCGATCCTCTTTTTCCTCGCATTCCCTGTCTCTTCATTTTTGACATCTTTCATTTTCTTTCTCTCCTTTTTCCTGGCAGCTTTCCGCTCTCAATGCGGCGTCCGGCTGATAACTTAACTTGTTTGATAAGAAAGTATAGCAGGGCGTGGTTAATGATTTTTAATGAAATAATGATGATTTAGCGTACAGAATTATTAAGAATTTACTAAGATAAAGCGCTGACGCAAAACCATCAGCGCCAATTAAGATGCAGCAGCTCTGTCCGGATGCAAAGCAGAGAAAAAAGAGGAGATCCATAGCCCGGGAGGGTTATATGGATCTCCGTTTCTTATCTTACAGATCAACTTTAAGATTCTGTTCTTTGATATTGTGCCGGTCTGCATATCCTGACAGGATCATGGTCAGTGCGCCGTCTCCGGTGATGTTGCACGCCGTACCGAAACTGTCCTGGAGTGCGAAGATGGTGAGCATAAGCGCCGTTCCCGTCTCGTCGAATCCAAGCACTCCCGTAATCAGCCCGAGGGAGGCCATAACGGTTCCTCCGGGAACTCCGGGCGCGCCGATGGCAAAGACGCCCAGAAGCAGACAGAACAGGATCATTGTCCCGATATCCGGCATACTGCCATACAGGATCTGGGATACTGTCATGACAAAGAACACTTCTGTCAGAACCGAGCCGCACAGATGGATATTCGCAAACAGCGGGATGCCAAAGTCCACCATGTCATCCCTGAGCGGAGGCTCCGATTTCTTCGCGCAGCGCAGAGCGACCGCAAGCGTCGCCGCCGAGGACATCGTACCGATGGCGGTAATGTATGCCGGCCCGTAGTTCTTTAACACGTCCAGAGGATTGCTCCGTGAGTAGATCCCGGCAGCGATATAGAGCACGGCAGTCCAAATATAATGTCCCACCATTACAATGAGCACGACCTGTATGAACACCGGAAGCTGTTTTGTGATCGTCCCCTCATAGGAGAGCGCACAGAACGTAAACCCGATAAATACCGGCAGGATGGGGATCACCACTTTTGTCACAACCTGCAGGACGATCTTCTGAAACTCTTCGAGCACATTCGTCGTCGTCACCGCATTCGTCCAGGTACAGGCAAGTCCGAGCAGTACGGACAGCACCAGAGCGCTCATGACAGACATGATCGCCGGGATCTCAAGCTGGAATACGACTTCCGGCAGTTCTTTGAGACCTTCCACTTCCGATACGATAGACAGATGCGGAATGATACCGTACCCCGCCGCCATGGACAAAAAAGCTGCCAGAATAGACGATACATATGCGCAGAACAGCGCTACTCCCAGCATCCTTGAGGCGCTTTTCCCAAGTCTTGTGATCGACGGCGCGATAAATCCGATTACGATCAGCGGCACGCAGAAATTAATAAGTTCCGACAGGATAAATCTCGCAGTCACTACGACGTTCATCACACCGTCCCCGGCCGTTTTCATCTGTTCGATACCGGCCAGCTGGCCTACAATAATCCCGAGTACCACTCCGACGAGCAGTTTAAACGGAAGACTGGTAAATATTTTCTTCATTTGACTCCCTCCTTTGTTTGTAAATAGATTCTTATACCGTTGTTTTTCCTATCATAAGATTTAGTATTTCAATATCTGTCTGTCTCATCCCCTCTCTTCCCACAATACCGATCGCTTTCACAGTATCTTCCGCCGAATCCATGACCAGCCCGTCTCCTGCTTCAAAGCAGATTCCTTTCATGGCCATCTCATGACCGAGAAAAGCTGCCTGCAGAGCGGAATAGATTTTGGAGGCGCAGCTTGGCTTTGCGCCGTCGCAGACCATTCCTCCGATATTTGCAATCGCATTGACGACTGTGTTTTCAATCTGTTCCGTCGTTCCGCCCGCCAGATATGTGACTGCAGCTCCCGCTGCAGCCGCCGCGCAGACAACTCCGCAGTACGCCGACAGCGCCCCTATGTAACGCTTCTGGTCCTGAGCGATCAGATTGGACAGGCACAGCGCCCTGTACAGCTGCTCTTCTGTTTTCCCGGCCGCACGCGCATATTCGATGACCGGAAGAGAACAGGTCATACCCTGGTTGCCCGAGCCGGAGTTGATGATTACCGGAAGCGGACAGCCGCTCATTCTGGCGTCGGAGCCCGCCGCTGCCCGGGCGATCGCCCTCCAGCGCACATCATGTCCCTGTTCCCTGGCAAGATGTCCGACACCTGCGCCCCATCTCTTTTTTAATCCCTCTTCTGAAATCGCATAATTACATTGTACCTGCCGACTCAGTATGTCTTTTACATCCTCGATGCGCACTTCATTGGCAAAAGTGATAATATCCCGTATGTTCAGCGAGGATTTATCTGCCTGATCGTCCTGATATGTCTGAGTGTCCTCATAGATCACATCCCCGTTATACATGATATACGTGATATTCGTATGCTCATGTTCCAACCGGACAGCAGCCCTGTTTCCGGCTCCCTCTGCCCGGACTTCTATGAACAGGTTGGACACTCCCTCTTTCAGCGAGCAGGTACATACCCCGGCCGCGATCAGGTCTTTCGTACGCTCCCTGTGCTCCTCCGTTACATTCTGGAGAACTTCCAGCGCTTTTCCGGCCTCTCCTCCCGTGATTCCGAGAATCACGGCCGCCTCGATCCCTTTCAGGCCGCCAGAGTTCGGAACAGTCACTCCCTTGACATTTTTAATGATGTTGCCGCTGCATAATGCTTCCACCTTTTCCGGGAACACGCCCAGCGTTTCCCTGCATTTTGCCGCCGCATAGGCGAGAGCGATCGGTTCCGTACAGCCAAGGGCCGGAACAAGTTCTTTCTGCAGAATGTGCAGGTAATCCTGGTATAACTTACGCTCCATCTCCTCCTCCTTTTCTTATGTATTAATGGCATCATAAATATTGCCACTGGTATTATTATAAATAATACCAGTAATAATAACATATGTCAATTCCCCAATTTCTCTATTTACTTCCTTTTCAGCTTTTAGTATGATTGAAATATAAAGGAGGAACTGTATGTCATCAGATATACATACAGAAATTGGAAAATGGCCAGAAAAAATCTAAAAGAAATTGTTTATGATTCTATATTGGAAAGTATTTATTCTTCTGAATTCCGTCCAAATGAAATTATTACAGAAAGCGGACTGATCAAAAAATACGGATTCAGCAAATCACCTATCAGAGAGGCCCTGACCGCCCTTTGCCATGAAGGAGTTCTCCACAATATTCCAAGATGTGGTTATCAGGTTGTCGCAATGACCACGGAAGATGTGGAGCAGATGATAGAATACCGCAGGATTCTGGAAACGGGCATGCTGCGGATAAACATGCCGCACATCACTGAAAAACACCTGAAAAAGCTGGAGGAACTGGCAGTTCTGTGCAACAAGACTACGGAAGACGTCATGGAACACTGGATCTATAACGTAAATTTTCATCTCACCCTCGCGTCGATCACTAATAACGAATACGTCGCTGCTCAGCTTAACAACTGTATGTCCCGGCTCTGGCGCGCCTATGCTCAGCTTCACTGGAATAAATGGAATCATTACTCGCTGCCCGAGGACATGAAATACCACAAACAGATTATCGCTGCTCTTAAAAGAAGCGATCTGGAGGAAGCCGTTGCCTGTCTTGAGAAAGATCTGGAAGATTTCGGACAGTCCACTTAGGTTCGCCTGTTTTAATCCTGCAGATGCAGAAACGGGGATAGTTTTCCAACTCTCTTAAAACTTGACAAAAGTTATATCTGTGTTACGATATCACAGTAAATGTCCCCGCGCAAAGAGACGGACAGATCAGTTCTAAAGGAGTAAGACAATGACACTTTACAATAACAGGATCGTAGTAAAAGTAGGCACTTCCACACTTACAAACGACGCGGGCAAGAGCGACCTGCGCGCCACGGACCGGCTCGTCTGCACACTGGCGGATATCCACAATATGGGGTACGAAGTCATCCTCGTCTCATCGGGAGCCATCGCCGTCGGCAGAAACAAGCTGAACATGCAGAACCGGCCGGACGCCGGCGTCATGCGCATGAAGCAGGCCGCAGCGGCCGTCGGACAATGCAGCCTGATGTATCTCTATGACAAGTTCTTCGGAGACTATGACAAGACTGTTGCACAGATTCTTCTGAACGCGGAGGATATCGAGCAGGAAGAGAAGAAAGAGAATCTGACAAATACATTTAACGCTCTTCTCGAGATGGGCGTGATCCCCATCGTAAATGAAAATGATTCTGTAAGCTACACGGAGATCGAATCCGAGGACAGACTGTTCGGTGACAATGACATGCTCTCCTCCGTCGTGGCTGTCCTCTGCCGGGCAAAACGTCTCGTCATCTTATCGGACATCGACGGATTCTACGACAGCGATCCGCGTCTTCATCCAAACGCGAAGCTCATCGGGCAGATCGACGCCATCGACGAGAGCGTCTACTCTCTCGCGGGGGGAGCCGGATCGAGAAGAGGCACCGGCGGTATGCGCACGAAGCTGCAGGCAGCACAGCTCGCCACGTCAAACGGCATCGATACGATCGTGACAAACGGAAAGCGCCCGGAGGCGCTCTATGATCTCGTCAGGGGCGGCAAAGCCGGGACGCTGTTTACCGGGAAATTATAATACGCCTGCCGACCGCTTTGCTGTTACTTTGTAAATACAGCCTTCTCCAGTGTGAGGAGGCTGATTTTTTTATCAATCCCGCCTGCATATCCGGTCAGGCTGCCGTCTGTTCCAAGCACTCTGTGGCATGGCACGATAATAGATATGGGGTTGTGCCCCACCGCTCCGCCCACGGCCTGTGCCGACATTGTCTCCAGCCCCCGCTGTTCTGCGATCCTGGCAGCAAGCTCTTTGTATGTAATGGTCTGTCCATATGGGATCTGAAGCAGCAGATCCCAGACGGCCAGGCGGAAATCGCTGCCCGTCAGATGCAGTGGCGGAGCGAAATCAGGCTCCCGCCCGGAGAAATATATGTCAAGCCATCCGGACGTCTCTTCCAGTACGGATGGCCTTTCCGTTTCTTTTTTTCTCCCTGCGTCAATCCCGGCCCTCTGATGCTCCCGGACTCCTTCTTTGAGTATTTCGCCGCCGAAATACTTCTGACCGTCGAACCACAGACCGGTCAGTCCCTCTCTGTCACAGGCAAGTGTGATCCCGCCCAGGGGCGAATCGTAATGGCAGATATCATACATCGCTTTGTCTCCTTTCATTCCGACCGGCGGCGTCCTGCCGACGCACCGTTTTCATCTGCGGCACAGTTTTATATCTACAGAACAGTCTTTTCATCAGCACTTAAGAAATCTCAGTGCTTAAGAAATCTTTCCACCTCACGGTTAAACTCCCGGTACGCCTCTTTCGCTATAAAATGCGTGCCGTGCAGCACCCGGATCTGAGCGTTCGGAAGACTGGCATAGATCAGTCTCGTATGCGCATCCTTTATCATATCCCTGTCCCCGGCAATGACCAGCTTTTTCATTCTGACAAAATCCGGATCCCGGTTCTCAGACAGTTCCTCTGGCCGTATATTCGGATCATTGACCATCAGTCCGAGCATCTCGGCATTTTCCTGCGCTTTTCGGGCAAATGAAGTACTGCCGCCTTTCTTCCTAGCCGTTTTGACAGACAGGATCTTCCCGAAAAGGACAAAAGCAGATGCCATCCTGTATCCGAAGACGATCGGGATCTGTATGGACGGCTTTACACCTGACGCGTCGAGGTTCGCTCCGTTTAAGATGAGATGATCCACCCTCTCCGGATACTTCATGGCAAAGATAAGAGCGATGTTTCCTCCGTCCGAGAAACCGAGGATATGCGCTCTGCCAATATGCTGCTCATCCATAAAATCATGCAGATCCTCCGCGAACTGCCGGATCGTAAAGGGCTTCTTCCCGCGGGGCGACTGCCCATGCCCGCGGGTGTCAAGAGCGATCACACGGTATCTGTCCTTAAAGTATTCGATCTGATGTACAAAATAACCGCCGTCCTCCCCGTTTCCGTGGAGTAAAATGAGAGGCGTGCCCGAACCTCGTTCTGTGTAATGAAGCGCAATATCCATACTCATCTCTGTCCCCTGTCTTTCTCTTTCTATGCAACAGGCTGTCATAATCTGCCCGCCAGATACGAATTTCTATACTGTCGCGATATCGATCAGCGTCAGTTTTTTGATATCTGTATTCTCAAGGCTGGTGATCAGCGCCTCCGCCGTATCGATCGCCGTCAGAACGTTCACGCCTGTCTCGATGGCGTTTCTGCGGATGACGAATCCGTCTTTGGAGTGCTCTGCTCCCTGTGCCGGGATATCGATGACAAGGTCGATCTTGTGCCCCAGGATCAGGTCGAGGAGGTTCGGCGACTCCTGCTCGATCTTACGCACAGGCGTTGCCTTTACGCCCGCTTCATTGAGGGCTCTCGCTGTTCCGCTTGTAGCGAAGATATGGTAGCCGATATTTACAAATCTGCGTCCGATCTCAACCGCTTCCGGCTGATCCTCATCGCGGACAGTCATGATCATATTCCTGAACTTCGGCAGTTTGATCCCTGCGCCGATAAACGCTTTGTAAAGAGCTTCGTCGAATGTCTTCGCGATGCCCAGGCACTCGCCTGTGGACTTCATCTCAGGTCCCAGACTGATATCAGCGCCCCTGATCTTCTCAAAGGAGAATACCGGCATCTTGACTGCCACATAGTCTGCCTCCGGCTGCAGGCCCGGCGTGTAGCCCAGTTCTCTGATCGTCTTTCCGATGATCACCTGTGTCGCCAGCGGCACGATCGGGATCCCCGTCACCTTGCTGATATAAGGCACGGTACGGCTGGAACGGGGGTTGACCTCGATCACGTACACATCTTCCTCACCGCAGACAATGAACTGAATATTGATCATACCGATGACATGAAGGGATTTTGCAAGTCTTCTCGTGTACTCCGCGATCTTTGCTTTCGCTCCCTCTGTCAGGCTCTGGGCCGGATAGACAGAGATACTGTCTCCCGAGTGGATACCGGCACGCTCGATATGCTCCATGATACCCGGAATCACAATATCCGTGCCGTCGCATACAGCGTCGACCTCGATCTCTTTGCCCTGCAGATATTTATCTACGAGGATCGGGTGATCCTGCGCGATCCGGTTGATGATGCCGATGAACTGATCGATATCATTGTCATTGATAGCGATCTGCATGCCCTGACCGCCGAGCACGTAGGAGGGGCGCACGAGCACCGGATAGCCCAGACGGTTCGCCACTTCTTTCGCCTCTTCTGCTGTGAACACAGTACCGCCGGTGGGACGCGGGATCCCGCACTCTTCCAGGATCTCGTCGAAGAGCTCCCTGTCCTCCGCCTTGTCGACGTTCTCCGCGGAGGTTCCGAGGATCGGCACGCCCATCTTCATGAGCGCCTCTGTCAGCTTGATGGCCGTCTGTCCGCCGAACTGGACGACAGCGCCGTCCGGTTTCTCGATATCCACGATGCTCTCTACATCTTCCGGGGTAAGCGGCTCAAAGTACAGCTTGTCCGCGATATCAAAGTCTGTACTTACCGTCTCCGGGTTATTATTGACGATGATCGTCTCGTATCCTTCTCTTGAAAACGCCCATGTACAGTGTACAGAGCAGAAGTCGAACTCGATGCCCTGTCCGATTCGGATCGGCCCGGAGCCGAGCACGAGCACTTTTTTCTTTCCTGTCGTCTTCTCCACTTCGTTCTCGCTGCCGAATACGGAGTAATAATACGGTGTCTCCGCAGCGAACTCCGCAGCGCAGGTATCCACGATCTTATACGCCGCAACGATACCGTTTGCATGGCGCATGTCATGGATCTCACGCTCTGTCTTTCCTGTCAGGCGGGCGATCACATTGTCCGGGAACTCGATGCGCTTCGCCTCTTTTAGAAGATCCACGGTGAGTTCCTGTGTTTTCAGTGCGTTTTCCATCTCCACGATAATGGCGAATTTATCAATGAACCATTTGTCTACTTTCGTGATGTTGTAGATCGTATCATAGTCGACGCCCCTGCGGATGGCTTCTGCGATCTTCCACATGCGCATGTCGTCTACTTTTGCCATCTGCTCCAGAAGTTCGTCTTCCGGGAGTTCTGTAAAATCATAGGACATGAGGCTGTCCACATGCTGCTCAAGGGAGCGGATCGCTTTCATCAGCGCGCCCTCGAAGTTATCGCAGATGCTCATGACCTCTCCGGTCGCTTTCATCTGTGTCGTCAGCGTTCTCTTGGCGCTGATGAATTTATCAAACGGCAGACGCGGCAGTTTTACAACTACGTAATCGAGCATCGGCTCAAAGCTTGCATATGTTTTCTGGGTGATCGCGTTCCTGATCTCATCCAGCGTGTAGCCCAGCGCGATCTTGGCCGACACTTTTGCGATCGGATAACCGGTCGCCTTGGAGGCCAGCGCGGAAGAACGGCTCACACGCGGATTTACCTCGATAACGCAGTATTCTAACGTATCCGGGTTCAGCGCGTACTGCACGTTGCAGCCGCCCGTGATATTCAGCTCGCTGATGATATTGAGCGCGGAAGTACGGAGCATCTGATACTCCTTGTCTCCCAGCGTCTGGGACGGAGCCACGACGATACTGTCGCCGGTGTGGACGCCTACCGGATCGATATTTTCCATATTACATACGGTGATACAGTTGCCCGCGCTGTCGCGCATCACCTCGTACTCGATCTCTTTCCAGCCGGCGATGCAGCGCTCTACGAGCACCTGTCCCACACGGGAGAGACGCAGGCCGTTCTCAAGGATTTCCACGAGCTGCCGGGAATCATGGGCGATGCCGCCGCCGCTTCCTCCCAGTGTGTATGCCGGACGGAGCACGACCGGATAGCCGATCTTATTGGCAAATGCAAGGCCGTCGTCCACACTTTCTACGACGAGAGAAGCTGCGACCGGCTCGCCGATCTTCTCCATGGTCGCCTTGAATTCCAGACGGTCCTCTGCCTTTTTGATCGTCTCCGACGTCGTCCCGATCAGGCGCACGCCATTCTCTCTTAGGAAACCGGCCTCTTCAAGCTCCATGGCGAGGTTGAGTCCTGCCTGACCTCCCAGAGTCGGGAGCACGCTGTCCGGTTTCTCTTTCTTGATGAGCTGCTCGACCACTTCCACAGTCAGAGGCTCGATATATACGCTGTCCGCGATATCTTTATCCGTCATGATCGTCGCGGGGTTCGAGTTCAAAAGGACGACCTCGATACCCTCTTCTTTCAGGGAACGGCATGCCTGAGTTCCCGCATAATCAAACTCCGCCGCCTGTCCGATGACGATCGGACCGGAACCGATGACCAGTACTTTCCTGATGCTTAAATCTCTTGGCATTATTTCGCTCCTTTCATCATCTCTAAGAATCTGTCAAACAGGTAGCCGGAATCCTGAGGGCCGGGGCACGCCTCCGGGTGGAACTGCACGGTGAAAATATTTTTCCCGATATAGGCAAGTCCCTCGTTTGTCCCGTCGTTTACGTTTCTAAATGCCGGAACCGCTACCGTCGGATCGATGGACTCCTCATCCACCACGTATCCATGGTTCTGGGAAGAGATATATACTCTCCCGTTCTCAAGGTCTTTCACCGGATGGTTGCCGCCGCGATGTCCGTATTTCAGTTTGTGCGTGGACGCACCTGCAGCCAGCGCCATGAGCTGATGACCGAGACAGATGGCAAATATCGGAATATCTGTATTGTACAGTTTTCTGATTTCTTCAATAATGGATGTACAGTCCGCCGGATCTCCAGGTCCGTTGGAGAGCATGATGCCGTCGGGATTGGATGAAATGATCTCTTCCGCAGTCGTGTGCGCCGGATAGACCGTCACTTCACAACCGCGCTGATTTAAAGACTTTGCGATATTATTTTTTGCGCCGAGGTCGAGAAGTGCAACCTTTGGTCCCTCGCCCTCAAGGACATATTGTTCGGAACAGGTAACTTTAGAGACAACGTCTCCCACTGTATATGCTTTCAGCTTCGGGATGATCTCATCAAGATCATAGTCCTCATCTGTCGTGATCATACCGTTCATTGTCCCCTTTTCTCTCAGGATCTTCGTGAGAGCCCTTGTGTCGATCCCTGCGATCCCGGGGATATCCTGGTCTTTTAAGAAGTCCTGTATCGTGCCCTCGCAGCGGAAGTTGCTGGGCATTCTTGACAATTCTCTTACAATATACCCGTCCGGCCAGGCTTTCCCCGACTCCATATCCGGTGTGACGCCGTAATTACCGATCAGGGGATATGTCATGACAACTGCCTGTCCCGCATAAGAGGGGTCCGTCAGCACCTCAAGATAACCTGTCATAGATGTGTTAAATACGATCTCACTGATACACTCACGCTCTGAGCCGATGCTCGTCCCGGTGAATACCGTGCCGTCTTCCAATATTAGAAACGCTTTCATCTGTTCACCCTTTCCCTTTGTACGATTCAATAACTGCCTGCTGCAGTTTACGTTGCAGCAGCTGCTCCTCTGAGAACAGACATGCCGTTGCATAGCAAAGGCACTCTTGGAGTCTTTTGATCCAGAGCGCCCTCGTTCTCAAATTGTTAAAATTATACTACAACCGAGACTATAATTCAACAAAGAAATTCTACTAAATATTCAGAACCCTCACTGATAATTCCAGAAAACCATGATCTTATTGTGCGTCTCATCTTCGATATAAGTGTATCTTACCTGATCCAGACCATAAACTGATCCGAGTGTCTGAGCCGCCCTTGAAAACAGGTCGTTGACGACTGTATCTCTTGCCTCTTCATAGACTTCCGCAGATGAAAATTTGCACACGAACATCTCCTCTCCCGCATAGATACTCTCGTTCATATCGCCGAGCAGTATCTGCGTGTCAAAGGACTCATAGTACATGCCGTTCATCCTGTAATAGTTCAGATCATCCCGGTCGCATGCCGGATATGTGACTTCATCCGTCGGCACATGATCCGCCATAATCTCCGCATCTGTACAACACAGATAATCATAATAGATGATATTTTCCGGCAGGTTTTCTCCGCTCTCCGAAGAGAGAAATACCGGATCGCCGAACGTCACGTCCATCTGATAATAATTCCCGTCACAGTTCACGATATTCCAGGCGTGCGCCTCCTGTCCCTGCGCCGTACCGACCACATAGATGCATTCGATCCCCATTTCGTCCAGAAGGTACTGCGCCGCTCTGGAATACCCGGCGCAGACAGAACTCCTGCCGACAAGCGCGCTGTAAATATTCTGGTTATCCGGCGCATCCTCATTGTAGTCTACTGTGCTGACAAGATATTCATATACATACCGGATTCTGTCGTATTCTCCTGCCGCTGCATCGATTCCCGACAGACATTCGGCAGCCGCCGTATCGATCTCGCTTTGCCTTGCTTCTTTTTCCTCTGCTGTACAGGAGTAGCCCGGGTAGAACTCTGTGTAACTGTCGTATATCGTCATCTGAGAACTGCCGGTGCACCAGAAAAGCTCCGGACAGTCATAGAGCAGATACTCATACGCTCTCTCAGGGCGGTCTCCTTTGCCCGCATGGATGAGGATGCACTCTTCCATATCGTTCACACCCTGGAGCAGTTCCCTGTATACGGTCTGCTCCTCTTCCGTGAGCTGCTGATAATAGAAATGATCCGACACCTCGTCTGTCGTTATACCGAGCTCGGGGAAATCGGCGTCTGCAGTCTGCAGTGTGTTCACCGCCTTTTCCACAGTCTCATTGAAGGTCTCTCTTACCTGCCCGCCGAACTGGCCTACAGCCCACGGTATCCCGTACGCCGCGCATGCGCCGATCCCTGCAAATATCATGAGTGCAGCCACACAACCCGTCCTGCGCTTTCGTCTCTCTCTTCGTCTTCTTCCTCCTGCCATAGAACTCCTCTCTGCTGTTTCAGCATATCTGTCGTATCTAAGTATCTGCCTTTCTGCCGTACCTCTCAGAATCCGATAATCTTCCGGCTTATCTTTTGGCCCCCAAGATCTCCGCTGGATCTCCTTCGGGTTTCTACGTCAGCTCGGCGATCCTGGATACCCCCACATAAATCTCCGATATCTTATACCAGGTGGGATAATCTACTTTCCCTGTTGCCGGAAGCCCGAACACGGACTGGAACTCTCTTACTGCGTTCGCCGTCGCAGGGCCGTAGATGCCGTCCGCCGTGATCTTCGGCAGCGCCGGATAAGCGCCTGCGATCACATTGAGCTGCTCCTGCATCTGCCGCACCTTTGCACCGCTGGAACCCTCTTCAAGAGTATAGCCCGGCCAGGACGCCGGTATGCCGGAGATCTCTTCGGCCGTATTGATATACATGTCGTCCCCGTAGAAGTAGCGCAGGATCTCAATGGGTGAGTAGCCCTTGTCGCCAAGCTCTTTCGAGCCCCACTGCGTCATCCAGTCCGGACAGCTCACGCGTCTCCCGTCACAGTACTGTGTCAGGATCGGCTGCCTGACATTCGGTCTCGACAGATAGGCGGCGAACAGCTCATCCACGATTACGGATATCGTATCATAGAAATTCCTCTCCGGGATCCACTTGTGGTCAAACGCTGTCGATGAGGTGATGGTAAAGTCATATCCCCTGTTCCTGTACCACTCCGTATACACACGATTCAGGGTAAACGACATGATCGCCAGCACGTTCGCCCGGATCGTATCCGCGGGCCAGGTGGCGTAGATCTCGCTTGAGGCCACATTTTTGATATAATCTTTATATTTTACGTAATAGTTCGTTGCCGTCGTGTCCCGGGGCGATCCGTCGTGGACTACGATATACTCCGGCACAACCACGCGGCTTAAGACGATCTCTCCCGACTCGTTCGTCGGCTTGATCTCATCCTCCGCGATCTTCGGCGGATAATCTCCGTATAAAGTATGAGCGGGGATGACGAACACTTCTTCCTCTTCCCCGCCCGTATCACTCGGTCTCATCCTCACATTCTGGATCGCCTTTACATTAGCCAGTATCTCCGTACCGGCAATGCTCACCGGCTCATATCCCGGAGCGCTGACGTCCAGCGTGTACTCCGAGTAAGGCTGTCTCTCATTGTTCGGATCCAGACTCCACTCTTCCGGCGGCGCATCCAGCGTAAGTACTTCGCTCTGACCGGATGAGTCTGTCGACACCTGTTCCAGCGTCTGTTCCGGCACGCCTGTGTATGAGATGGATATCCGCGCCTCTGCAATGGGGCGGGAATCCAGTGTCGAAGTTACATTGATCTGTAGTTCTCCCTTGCCTGATGTCTCGTCCTGCATTGCCCTTATATACTGCATAAATTATCTCCCGCAAAAAATTGATCTATTAATTATATATGCGGGAAACGTTCTTTAGAACAGTTTCATGATATCGTTGAACATGACTACAACCATGAGCACCATAAGCAGGGCAAGACCTGCAAAATGCACCATTCCCTCTTTCTCCGGGGGGATCCTTTTCCGCCGGATAGCCTCCACGATGAGGAACACAAGCCTGCCGCCGTCCAGAGCCGGGATGGGAAGCAGGTTCATCACCCCCAGGTTGGCTGACAGTAAAGTGCCGAAATTCATAAGATTTAATGCTATCACCGCGAGTCCGGCCGGAGCGGATGCCGCATAGACATCGTCCACCACTGCAACGATTCCAACAGGACCGGACAGATCCCGGATCCCCACCTGGCCCGTCACCAGCATCCGCAGAGAATCCGCCGTGTAATTCATCCAGTACTGGAGCCTGTAGAATCCATACTGCATGGTCCCGAAGAACCCCGGACGTTCAAAGTTTCCTCCGCTCACTCCCAGGAGTGGCGAGGCATCCCCCTCAAGCTGTCTTGGCTCGATCTGTACCGTATACTCCCTCCCGTCGCGTTCATATACTACTTCATATGGTATATCGTCCGGATGCGTCAACGTATAAAGCTGCACATCCTCCCATATATGGACATTTCGCCCGTTGATCTCCTTTATCACATCTCCCGCCTCAAGGCCCTGTTCCTGTGCGGAATAGCCGTCGGCTACCGCGCTGATCTCTGCGGACTGATAGCCTGTCGCACCGACCAGGATCACGCAGAATATCCATGCAAGGATCAGATTGAAGACCGGTCCCGCCGCAATGACGGATATCCTCGCCCACACGGATTTACTGTTAAAACTTCCCTCGGACATATCGTCTGCATCGTCTTCCCCCATCATGCATGCGCCTCCGAAAGGAAGCAGCTTGATGCAGAAAAATGTGCCTCTTATCTTCTTTCCTATAAGAGTGGGTCCTAGTCCCAGGGAGAATTCATCCACACGGATGCCGTTCGCCTTTGCAAGGAGAAAATGGCCCAACTCATGAAATATGATTATAAAGCTGAATAGTAAGATCGCTATAATTATACCCATGTATTACCACCTGTTTTTAATAAATTCATATGTTTCCTGTTCTGTCTTTAGTATCTCTTCCACATTCGGTTCTGCGATATTCCTGTGTTCTGCCATGCACGCCTGGATGATCTCGGGTATCTGCAGATACCCGATCCTGCGATTCAGGAACAGCTCCACCGCTTTTTCATTGGCAGCATTGAACACTGTCGGGAGAGATCCTCCTGTCCTCCCCGCCTCAATCGCAAGTTTCAGCCCGTAAAATGTCTCCATGTCGGGCTTCTCAAAAGTAATCTCTGAGAGTCGGCCAAAGTCCAGCCGGTCGCCGGGCAGATATCTTCTCTCCGGATAGTAAAGAGCATACTGAATCGGCAGTTTCATATCCGGCGTGCCGAGCTGTGCGATCACTGCCCCGTCTTCGTATTCCACCATCGAATGTATAATGCTCTGCGGCTGGACGACCACCTGTATCTGATCTACGCTGACGCCGAAGAGCCACTTCGCCTCGATCACTTCCAGACCTTTATTTACCATAGTGGAGGAATCGATGGTGATCTTGCGCCCCATCTCCCAGTTCGGATGCCTGAGGGCATCCTCCACCTGTATGTTTTCCAGTTCACTGCGTTTTCTTCCGCGAAACGGCCCGCCGGAAGCTGTCAGGAGTATCTTGTGCAGCGCTCTTCTCTGTCCTCCCTGGAGTGACTGGAAGATCGCGCTGTGCTCGCTGTCTACCGGAAGGATAGATACATGATTCTCCTCTGCAAGCGGCATAATGATATGTCCCGCTGTGACCAGCGTCTCTTTGTTTGCCAGCGCGATATCTTTTCCGGCCCGAATTGCTTCGATCGTGGGACGGATGCCGATCATCCCGACGATTGCTGTCACGAGGATCTCCGCTTCCGGTTCCGCCGCCACGGCAAGAAGCCCCTCCATGCCCGACATCACTTTCACCTGCATATCACGGACACGGTCCTTTAACTCTGAGGCGAGTTCCATGCTCCACACTGCTGCCAGCTTTGGCCGGAATTCACGGATCTGTCTCTCCAGGAGATCGATATTTCCGCCCGCTGCGAGGGCCGTCACCCTGATATCTTTATTTGTTCTTACGATCTCAAGTGTCTGGGTTCCGATCGAGCCGGTGGATCCCAGAACAGCAATTTTCTTCATCTTTTTTGTAATCCTCATTTCTATTGTTGTCATGTGTTTTTGCATCTTTTTGTATGATCACAAGAAGATCGCAAGATAGTATATGATCGGCGCCGTAAATATGACACTGTCAAATCTGTCCAGTATGCCGCCGTGTCCCGGGATCAGCGTCCCGTAGTCCTTGATGTTATGATATCTCTTGATGGCCGATGCCGCCAAGTCCCCAACCTGGGAGATTGCACCGCCGGCAGCGCCAATGATCGCATAAGACAGGACGTCCGCTCCCGCGCCTCCCCAGTAATCGATCGCCAGTGCATAAAGCACTCCGATAAACGCCGCGCCCAGAATACCGCCGATCGCGCCTTCGATTGATTTCTTCGGACTTAAAAGCGGAGCCATCTTATGCTTTCCGATCAGCATTCCCACACAGTATGCGCACGTATCGCACCCCCAGGAGTATACAAAGACAAGCCATACCGTAAAGATACCGCCCTCCAGCGTCCTTGTCTGGTAAATGTAGGACAGCATCACTGTCACATAAAAAAGTCCGAAAAATGCCGCGAATATCTGCTGGGTATTGTATTTGGGATAACCAAATACAAGCGTCGCCATCTCACAGACCAGAAATGCCATAAAGAGCATCATAAACCATGTTATCTTGTCTCCCGGAAGCTGCCGCTCAAAATACAGGAGACCGTAGTACGCGACTGCGGCGATATAGCCGACCATCCCCGGCGGTTTCTTTTCGATTCCGAATACTTTATAAAGCTCTGTCATACCGATCAGGCTGATGAGCAACAGGACGAAGAAAAGAAGGCTGCCGCCTCTGATCAGGGTGACGAGCGCAATGACCATCAAAAGGATCCCGCTTAACAGTCTTGTTCTGAACATAAAACCTACGCCTCCTCTACTCCGCCGAATCTTCTGTGTCTGTGGTTGTATTCCTCTATCGCTTTTATCAGTTCTTCTTTTGTGAAATCCGGCCACGGCACATCCGTAAAGTAGAACTCCGAGTATGCAAGCTGCCAGAGCAGATAGTTAGACAGTCTCTCTTCACCGCTTGTACGGATCAGCAGATCCGGATCCGGGATGCCGTAAGTATCGAGATAAGACTCATACACAGCCTCATTGATCTCATCCGCCTTGAGTTTCCCTTCTGCACAGTCAGCGGCCATCCTACGCGCCGCTCTCGTCAGTTCATCCCTGCTGCCATAGTTCAGGGCGATGGTAAAGTTGAGTCCTCCGTTGTTTACCGTCGCATCCTCAAGCTCTCTTATCCTGCCTTTGATGTCGTCGTCAAGAGGAGCTATGTCACCGATGACACGGATCTTCATATCATTCTTCGCCGCTGTCTTCAGGCAGGTCTTCATATAATTCCGGAGCAGCTTCATAAGCGCTGCAACTTCGCTGTCCGGGCGGTTCCAGTTCTCTGTGGAAAATGCATAGACTGTCAGATACTTGATCCCCATACGCCATGCCTCTTCGCAGATGCGTTCCACGTTCTTACTTCCCTGGGCATGACCGTAATTACGCGGCATTCCCTTTGATTTCGCCCACCGGCCGTTGCCGTCTAATATGATCGCAATATGCTGCGGTACTTTCATATCCTCTTCCTCTCACTTTACTATTATATACACTGTAAAGGGGGCTTAAACCAGAAAGCCCCCTTCTCAATTTCCTGATGCAGTTCGCAGCGGATGCAGTTTACATCCTATACAGTCATGATTTCTTTTGATTTTGTCTCGACCATCTTATCAATCTTTGCGATGTATTTATCCGTGAGCTTCTGAAGCTCATCTTCAAGATCCTTGATGCCGTCCTCGGAGATCTCTGTTCCTTTGAGTTTTTTAAACGCTACATTTCCATCGCGGCGGATATTACGGACAGCGACTTTCGCCTGCTCTCCCTTTTTCTTCACATCCTTTGCCATCTCTTTTCTGCGCTCCTCCGTAAGTTCCGGAAAGACAAGACGGATCGAAGAACCGTCGTTTGTCGGATTGATACCGATATCAGAAGTGAGGATCGCTTTCTCGATCTCTTTTAACATGCTCTTCTCCCAGGGCTGTATCTGGATCATCCTGGCCTCGGGGACAGATACGTTCGCCACCTGCTGGATCGGCGTCGGAGCTCCGTAGTAATCGACAGTCAGCTTGTCCAGCACATGTGGGTTTGCACGTCCTGCCCGGATCGTAACAAGCTCGCTGTCAAGGTTGTTGATCGTTTTTGTCATCTTTGTGTCATACACAGCCACTTTCTCATTCATAGTGAAATCCTCCTACACTGTTACTTTTGTTCCTGTAAAATTACCGTTCATCGTCTCCACGATGCTGTTTTCTTCGCCCAGCCCGAACACGAGCATCGGCATCTTATTCTCCAGACAGAGGATCGACGCCGTGAGATCTACCGCAGCCAGCTTCTTGTCGATCACTTCCCGGATCGAAACCTCGTCATACTTGACCGCCGCCGGATTCATCTTCGGATCGCTGTCATAGATGCCGTCTATCGCTTTCGCCAGGAGCATGGCGTCTGCCTCGATCTCGATCGCTCTTAAGACCGCTCCCGTATCTGTGGAGAAATAGGGATGTCCAGTGCCGCCTGCGAAAAAGATCACTTTCCCTTCTTTCAGAGCAGCTACCGCCGCATCCTTTGAGAACAGAGAGGTAAAAGAACCGCACACAAACGGAGTGAATACTTCTGTCTCCATACCCGCATATCTGAAAAGATCAGATACATAGATGCAGTTCATCACCGTGGCGAGCATCCCGATCTGATCCGCCTTTGTGCGGTCGATCGTCCCGCTCGTACGGCCCCGCCAGAAATTGCCGCCGCCTGTCACGATCGCCACCTGGATGCCGCTGTCAATGAGCTTTTTCACCTGTTTCGCCACACCGATACAGGTAGCCTCGTCAAACCCTGTCTTTTTATCACCCGCGAGAGCTTCCCCGCTCAGCTTAAGTAATACTCTTTTCATTATAGTAAGCTCCTTTGATTTCTCTGCTAAAGTGAAGTATAACATAAGTTTTCTGATTTGTCATGTATATATCCCACATCCCGTCATCAGTGTCTTTCATTTCCGGCTTCCTGCCCCGAAATATGTGCAGGAAAAATATTGACATTCTTATTTTTATGATTTATGATACTATTGATTTTACACTTTAAACAAGTAAAATTTTACAGTGCGAAGTTGCTTTTGAAAATGTAACAGTCGGCCCACGTCATTCGCAAAGCCGCACTAACACCAGATAGCTGAACTGTTTTTTTAAAATACTTTTTTATTATATATAGGAAACCGGAGGAAAATCAAGAATGATTATTGTATTAAAACCGCACACATCAGAAGAAAATATCACGCGCGTTGAAAATCTGGTAAAAAACAGAGGACTTGACACCCACGTAGTACGCGGTACCGAGATGACGATCATCGGGTGTATCGGTGATACCACGCTGATCGATCCCCGCCTCTTTGAGGTAGACAGTTCTGTTGATAAAGTTATGCATGTACAGGAGCCGTACAAACTGGCAAACCGTGCTTTCCACCCGGAGGACTCTGTGGTTGATGTCTCGGGAGTCAAATTCGGAGGAGGACGCCTCGGACTGATCGCAGGCCCGTGCTCTGTAGAATCTTTTGAACAGGTCCTGGAAGTGGCCAAAGCTGTGAAAGCCTCCGGCGCCAACATGCTCCGCGGAGGTGCATTTAAACCGAGGACCAGCCCGTACTCCTTTCAGGGACTGGGCCTTGAAGGGCTCGACATTCTCTGTGCAGTCAGGGACGAGACAGGCCTTCCGATCGTTACCGAACTGATGTCTCCTCAGTATCTGGATGTCTTCAACGAGAAAGTAGACCTGATCCAGATCGGAGCGCGCAACATGCAGAACTTTGACCTGCTCAAGCAGCTCGGCCAGCTCGACCGTCCGATCCTCTTAAAGCGCGGACTGAACGCAACTTATGAAGAGTGGATCATGTCCGCTGAATATATCATGGCTTCCGGAAATGAGAACGTCATACTCTGCGAGAGAGGCATCCGTACGTTTGAGACATTTACGCGCAACACTCTCGATCTACAAAGCATTCCGGTGCTTCGCAAGAAAACCCATCTTCCGGTCGTCGTAGACCCGAGCCACGCCGGCGGAAAATGGTGGCTCGTTGAGCCGATGGCAAAGGCAGCCGTAGCTGCCGGAGCAGACGGACTCATGATCGAAGTCCACAACAATCCGGAGTGCGCGCTCTGCGACGGAGCACAGTCACTGAAACCGGAGAACTACGATGTATTGCTGCAGCAGGTAAAGCAGATCGCAGAAGTCGTCGGAAAAGTTCTTTAACAGGAGAAACTTTCTATGAAATTAACAGTTAATTTAAAAGAAAATTCATATCCAATCTATATCGAAAACGGTATCCTTACAAAGTCCGGAGAGTACGTTTCCCAAATCTTCAAAGGACAGAAGATCATGATCGTCTCGGATGACAATGTATTTCCTCTGTATGGGCAGCAGGTGACAGACTCTCTGAAAGATTACGAGTGTCATACCCTT
>CALWAR010000048.1 GCA_944375765.1 uncultured Mediterraneibacter sp.
CCATAGATATAAGTCAGACCGATTTCTACGCGTTTGTCTCTTGGTAAGTCTACACCTGCAATACGAGCCATGTGTCTTTCCTCCATTTTCTTTGTTGATATCTACTTTAACTGAGGCTGCGGATGCGGTACAGAAATTATTCCTGTCACTTGGTGTTATGCATCCTACCGGGCGTCTCTCACCCGATATCCCAGCCCAGGCGCGCAATATATGCCCGCCCTTTCCCGGCACGGATCTCTTTTAAAGCTCCGCCAATGCAAACGCCGGGTATTAGAAGCAATATACAGAAATGCCAGACCACCCGCTCTGCGGTACCTGTGAACAGATGCGGTGTATCCTTACTGTATATTAAACAGCTCTACACACTGCCAAGTGTGTCGCGCTGTCAGCCGCCTAAATCAAAAATCCGAATTAACCTTGACGCTGTTTGTGTTTCGGATTTTCACAGATTACTCTGATGCTTCCTTTTCTTTTAATAATCTTGCATTTTTCACAAATTGGTTTTACTGATGATCTAACTTTCATGTCAAATCCTCCTTCCCTTATGTGTTTGCCTGTATTTCCCGGCCATTTTTGGGCACACCACCCCAAAAGTGACCATTCAATAGTATAGCACCAAATACTTTGATGAGTCAATCATTTTTTTAATTTATAAGGATTTATAAGGAAGTTCCGTTTACCAAACAACGTTTGCACTCATTCAGCGCTCAATGCCGGGTGCTTCCGGTCATTTGTCCCGCCAGATGATCCTTCCTTTACTGAGGTCATACGGCGACATTTCCAGTGTAACCTTATCGCCCGGCAGTATCTTGATAAAATTCATTCTCAGCTTTCCACTGATGTGCGCAAGTACAATATGTCCATTCTCCAGTTCAACTCTAAACATAGCGTTGGGGAGTTTCTCAACTACGACTCCCTCGATTTCGATCACGTCAGCTTTTGACATTTTTAATCCTCCTGCTGTCAGGGCAGCTCTGCCCCCTATTCCAAACTCATGTCTCCCTGTCGGGTAAATTCCTTTATTATCTCCCTGATCGCGGCGTCTTCCGGTTCCGCGTCCAGCCGCATCCTAAAGACCGGCTGGAGATGTCTGATGTTTTTTCGCTTCATGCGGCAAAGAGGTCTTGCATCTCCGTCCGCCACATATACATATCCGTTTTCTGTGCCGGCCACGACATAGATATGGCCTTTGTCGCGCCCCGCTTTCGACTTTACGAGCATTCCCGTTTCCAGCCCCATCCCGGTCTACTCTCCCAGAATGTCGGCGATCGCGGCAAATACGTCGTTGATGTCGACTGTACCGTCTACTTCTTTGAGGATGCCTGCCTGTGTATAATAATCGATCAGAGGCTGTGTCTGCTCGTGATATACGCCCAGTCTCTTAAGTACCGTCTCCGGCTTATCATCGTCTCTTAAGATAAGGCTGCCGCCGCATTTGTCGCAGACTCCCTCCTTTTTCGTAGGAGCATACACGATATGGTAAGTAGCTCCACAGTCTACGCAGGCTCTTCTTCCGGACATGCGGTTAACGATATTATCATCCGGGACTTCAACATTGATCGCATAGTCTATCTTCTGGCCCATCTCTGCGAGCGCTTTATCGAGTGCTTCCGCCTGCGGGATCGTGCGCGGGAATCCGTCCAGCACATATCCGTTCGCACAGTCGTCCTGATTCACCCTGTCAACAACAAGATCGACAACCAGTTCGTCCGGCACGAGCAGTCCCTGATCCATGTACGTCTTTGCCTTTTTGCCAAGATCTGTGCCGTTCTTGATATTGGCACGGAAAATATCTCCTGTGGAGATGTGCGGGATTGAATATTTCTCCGCGATCTTCTTTGCCTGAGTCCCTTTTCCTGCACCCGGCGCTCCAAGCATGATAATCTTCATAATCTTACCTCCGATCTTTTTAATTTGTTTATTACAGCAGTTTGAGCCCGCTGTATTTTACTCTTTTTTGTCGAGCAAAACACGGCGAGCTTAAAACGGCTTAATATCCCAGGAAGCTGTTTGACATGTTACTTCCTTTGTTATTTAAAAATCCAGTATAATTTCTCACAAGCACCTGTGTCTCGATCTTCTTTATCGTATCAAGGACAACGCAGACGATAATGATCAGTGATGTTCCTCCGAACGAAACGTTCGCGCCGAACACTCCATTGAAGAAGAACGGGATCACCTGCACGATGATCAGACCGCATACGCCTATGAAAATGATGTAATTCAGTATCTTCTGCAGATACTCTACAGTCGGCCTGCCGGGACGGATACCCGGGATGAAGCCACCGCTTTTCTTCATATTATTCGCGATCTCCAGCGGATTGAAAGTGATCGACGTGTAGAAATATGCAAAGAATACGGTAAGCAGGATGTAGACCACAAGCCCGATCGAATAGATCGGACGATCCGGATCACACCAGTTATTGGAATTCATTGCCATAAGTATCTGACTTCCTATCCCTGTTCCTTCTCCTCTCCCCAGAAACTGTGCGATGACGATCGGCGTCTGCATCAGTGAAGATGCAAAGATGACCGGGATAACTCCGGCAGTATTCACGCGCAGCGGAATATGTGTGGACTGTCCGCCATACATCTTTCTGCCATTTACTTTTTTTGAGTACTGGACTGCAACCCTTCTTTCACCGCTCTGCAACAAAACGACGAAGATCACGACAGCAAGTATCACTGCCAGAATGATCAGAGCAGCCAGACCTGCCTGCGCAAGCTTTTTGCCCGAAATGAACTGCTCATACAGGGTTGTAAGATCCTGCGGCACCCGGGAAAGGATATTGATCAGAAGAACGATCGATATACCATTTCCGACTCCGTTCTCCGTAATACGTTCACCAATCCACATCAGGAATGCACTTCCCGCGGTCAACGTACATACAACGATCGCACAGTCCACAAAGCTGTAATTCTCAAGAAGTCCCTGACGTCCGAGACCTACTGCCAGAGCTGTGGATTCGATCAGCGCCAGCCCTACCGTTACATATCTTGTAATAGCCGCGATCTTCTTTCTTCCCTCTTCTCCCTCTTTCTGCATTTCCTCAAGTTTCGGAATTGCGATCGTAAGGAGCTGCATGATAATGGAAGATGTGATGTACGGCGTGATACTCAGTGCAAATACAGAGAAGTTTGTAAAGGAACCGCCGGTGAACGCTTCAAAAAAATTGAATGCGTCACCGGTCTGCTGTTCAAAAAAATCCTGAATAAACGTCGGATCCACACCCGGCGTCGGGAGCAGTGATCCCAGTCTTACAACGATAAGCATTACAAATGTATAGAAAATACGTTTTCTGATGTCTTCAATCTGAAATGCTCTCCGCACTGTCTTAAGCATTAGATCACCTCTGCTTTTCCACCAAGTGCTTCGATCTTCTCAGCAGCTGCTGCACTAAATGCATTAGCCTGAACAGTAAGCTTCTTAGTTAACTCTCCAT
>CALWAR010000049.1 GCA_944375765.1 uncultured Mediterraneibacter sp.
ACCTCCCGCAAGCAGTATGACTATACAGTAGGAAGAATCTTCTCCACGTCGTTGTGCGGTCTCGGGATCACATGTGTGGCAACAAGCTCTCCGAGTCTTCCTGCCGCGTCTGCGCCTGTCTCAACTGCTGCCTTAACAGCTCCTACGTCGCCGCGTACCATTACGGTTACGAGTCCGCTTCCGATCTTTTCTGTCCCCACCAGAGTAACCTCTGCTGCTTTTGTCATTGCGTCCGCAGCCTCGATCGCTGCTGTGAGTCCTCTTGTCTCAACCATTCCTAATGCAAGCTGTGTCATTGCCATTGTTCATTTCCTCCTAAATCTTCAATATCTTTTTCATTGATGATATGTGGTTCACCTTTATCTAATCCGGTAAGCTTCAGCATCTTCTCTGTATCCTCTGTCGGTCTTGCGATCTTATAATCGGTCACAACGCCTGCAAGCTCCTCGGCTCTCGCCTTTGCCGCTTCAAGCGCCGCCGTGACATCGGATACGCTTCCGCGGAATTTGACCATGACGATCAGTGGTACAGGTAATTCATCTGCATTTGCCGGTTTGTTTTTGTCGAATTTCTCGAGCCATACGTCCCCGGCTTTGCATCCGGCGTCAGCCGCCGCAAATGCCGTTGCCAGCCCGAAGACCTCCAACATACCTACTGCTTCTCCCATAATGATCCACCTTATTTATTAACGATAGCGATCTTAAGGCCTTTCTGTGCAAGATTTGTCTTGTGAGCCTCATTGATCTCCTCCAGCGGGAATCTGTGGGTGATCAGTTCTTTCATCGGAAGACCGATCGCCTGCGCTCTCTTCAGGAAATCAAATGTAGTCGCGTAATCTCTCAGTGTGTATACCCATGATCCGACCAGTGTGATCTCCTTTGAGCAGAGGTCAAAATGCGGGTTGATCGTAGCGTCTCCGCCGTTGATGAAGAATCCGAGTTCACAGAGTCCGCCGCCGTTGCGGATAAATTTATAAATGTTTGAATGTGCCGCCGGTGATCCGGTACACTGGAATGCAAAATCTGCAAGGTGCCCGCCGAACGCATCTTTCACTGCGCCGGAAAGCGCCTCGATTCCTTTGTACTCCATGAAGTTTACAGACTTGTCAGCGCCCATTCTCTTCGCAAAGTCAAGTCTCTGCTGGTTTCCGTCTACTGCGACGATATTCTCGATACCCAGAGTACGGAGAACAGCGATACAGATCAGGCCGATCGGTCCGCATCCCTGCACGACAACTCTGCTGTTGAATCTTAAGATTCCGGTTGTCTTTGCCCTCTCGACTGCATGTACGAGGACCGCGCATGGCTCGATGAGGATCCTGGAATCAAGATCAAGGTCGCTTACATTGAATACGGAAGATCCCTCACGGATGAAAATGTAATCTGAGAACCATCCGTTCAGATGGATATCGTCATCCGGAAGAAGTCCGTATACGTCGGCACCTCCCACATTTTTCTTGTTCAGATCGAACATCTCGATGTCCGGATCGTCCTTGAAGATCATACATGTGACGACTTTGTCGCCGACTTTCAGCGGTTTTCCTGCGCTGTCAACCTTTACGTTCTTACCCATCTTTACGATCTCGCCGGTCCCCTCATGTCCGAGAGCCACCGGGATCAGGCCGAACGGATCTTTTTTAAATTCGTGTGCGTCTGTACCGCAGATGCCGCATCCCTCTACTTTTACAAGGATATCTCCGTCTCCCACTTCCGGGATCGGGAACTCTTTAATATCATAATGCTCAAGTGAAGTCAGCATAGCTACATGTGCTGTCTTCGGAATCGCCTGGCTTGCCGCCGGCTGTGAGCCCGATGCCGGGATCTTCCTGTCCAGCATGCTTTCCAGCACCTGTTTTACAACGGCTTCCACATTCGCGGAATTCATTTCCATGTTATCTACCTCCTACTACTTTTTTCTGCTTTCGCCGTGCCAGCTCGACTCCGCTTTGCTTCGTCTCGCTGATGGCGTGCGCCATATGCTTCCGCCGTGAAAAATATGTACCTGCAGGCGAGCCTGCGTACATATTTCACGCCGTAAGCGCACGGCTTATCGTATGCACAGACTATCGGTCATGACGCAGCGTCTTCTTTTTGTGAATGTGCTCGCGCTTGTCAGTCCTTCGCCTGTCCTGCTGGCGATCGTAAACGTGCAGAATCCCTCGCCTCCGAAGCCCAGTGCAGCATAAGACGGGCCGTTCTTCACGAGGATCGCTGTGTCGATCGCTTTCGCGTATTTCGTAATATTGTCAACGTTCTTTGAGTGGATGTGTGCGGAGTGGCGGTTGCCGTGCTCAAGCCATACAGCCTGCTCTACCGCGTCGTCGAAGTCTTTCGCTCTTACCACGCCGAGGATCGGCATCATAAGTTCGGTTGCGATCAGCGGATGTTCCTTCGGTCCCTCAAACGTGATACATCTGATGTTGTCCGGAACTGTAATACCGATCATGCCGAGCAGCGTCTTCGCGTCACGTCCCACGCATTTCCTGTTCAGTTTACCGTCTTTTAAGACAACTGCCGTGAGAGCGTCCTGCTCTTCTTTTGATATCAGATAGCAGCCCTGCTCATTGATCATATAATTCAGCAGTTCATCTGCGACTGAATCCACAGCTACGATCTCTTTCTCGGCGATACATGGAAGATTGTTGTCAAATGTACATCTGTTGACGATATCCTCAGCCGCCTTTCTCAGGTCTGCCGTCTCATCGACAACTGCCGGCGGGTTTCCTGCTCCTGCTCCGATTCCTCTTCTCCCTGAGGAAAGAACCGCCGTGACGACTCCCGGCCCGCCTGTCGCAGCAATGAGCTGGATCGCCGGATGTTTCATCATGATATTGCTCGTCTCAAGCGTCGGATGCTCTACCGTGCAGGCGATGTTGTCCGGGCCGCCCGCCTCTGCGGACGCCTCATTTACAAGGTTTACCGCGTAGATCGATGTTTTGATCGCCGCCGGATGCGGATTGAATACAACTGTATTACCCGCCGCGAACATTCCGATCGTGTTGCAGAGTACTGTCTCGCTCGGATTTGTGCACGGCGTGATCGCGCCGATGACTCCGAACGGTCCCATCTCAATGAGGGTAAGTCCTCTGTCTCCTGACCATGCTGTTGTCGTGATATCCTCTGTACCCGGAGTCTTCTCGGCAACGAGCTGGTGTTTCAGGATCTTGTGCCCAACATTTCCCATGCCGGTCTCCTGTACGCCCATGCGCGCAAGGATCTCTGCATTCTCCTTAATCTTTTTACGAATGTTGGAGATAACTTTTTCTCTGTGGTCCAGGGACATTCCGGCTACGATCTTCTGAGACTTCTTTGCCGCCTCGATCGCCTCGTTCATGTCTGAGAATACTCCTCTGTCCCCTGAGACGTCGGATGCGATTTGTATCTTTGCCATCACTTCCTGTACGATGTCCTGAACCATCTGTTCATTTACAGACACTCTAATACCTCCTTAAAGACTTGTTTTCCGTAAGCCGCTATGGCGGTGTCCTGAGCGGCGGATCCGCCGCTGACGCCAAGCGCGCCGATGATCTGTCCCTCATATTCCAGGACTTCGCCTCCCCCGAAGACCACGATCCTGCCGTTATTTGTAAACTGGATCCCGTACAGATCCTGCCCCGGCTGGCTTAAGTGACTCAACTGCTCTGTGGACATCTTCAGACTTGCGGAAGTATAAGTCTTGTTTATTGCAATGTCGAAACTTGCTATGTATGCGCCGTCCATACACTGGACAGCTACCGGTCTCCCGGCTTTATCCGAGACGGCGGCTACGACATTGACTCCCATCCCGGCAGCCTTTGCCTTGACTTTTTCGATCAGTGCATTGGCCAGTTCCAGTGTCATCTCATATTTCTTACATTTACAGACATGATGCTCTGACTGAGACGGCGCCGTCTCTTTCATCTGATCCAGAACGGCTTTTACCGCACTGGTGATATCCTGTTCATTCATAGGCGGAACCCCTACATACCGAGCTGTTCCATAACTTTCTTTGTGATAGAAGCAACCAGGTCGGCATCTGTATCCCCGGCTGATGAAGAAGTTCCCGCTTTGCTGCAGGAACCGCCGCATGTATGGCAGCTCGGCTTGCCTGCCTGTGCATTCGGACACAGATTTGCCGGATGTTTGCCCGGAAGTCCCATCTGTCTTCTGATCTCGTACAGCCTTTCAACCTGCTCTTTGCTGAACTCCTGCGGTCCGCCGATCTGCATCGTCTGATAAAGGAGCTGCGCATAGAACTCTGTAGATTCCATCTTGTGATATGCAGCAAGAAGGCTGTCGGAATATGTCAGAGCTCCGTGATTCTCGAGAAGAACTGCGTCAAAATGCTGGAGATAAGGCTCAACCGCATCCGGAATCTCCATCGTGGAGGGCACGCCGTATTTCGCGATCGGCACGCATCCGAGTGCGATAACCGCCTCAGGCATGATCGGCTGTGTCAGCGGAATGCCCGCGATGGCAAACGTCGTAGCGTACAGAGGATGAGCATGTACAACAGCGTTTACGTCCGGTCTCTTCTCATACACGCGCATATGCATCTTGATCTCTGACGATGGCCTGAAGCCTTTGTTCGCCTGAATGACATCCCCTTTCTCGTCAACCTTGCATATATATTCAGGCGTCATGAATCCTTTGCTGACGCCGGTCGGTGTACATAGAAACTCGTGGTCATTAAGCTTTACAGAAAAGTTGCCGTCGTTTGCGGCAACCATCCCACGGTTGTATACCCGCCTGCCGATCTCGCACATTTCTTTTTTAATTTCGTATTCGTTTTGCATCTCTTCTCCTCCTTGGATTCTACAAAACATTTTGTTTTGTGTTGTTTCTTCTTGAATATTACCACACAATCCCACAACCGTCAACCTGTTTTGATGTTGGTTTTTATTTGTTTTTTGTGATTTTACATTGACATTATCCTGAAAATGTACCATACTGAAAACAGTAAATCTGTTTGAGAGGGAGGCATCGTTCTATGAACTTTCATCAGCGTACACACAAATCGCATAATGCGGAACGTGCCGAACGATACGAATTTGACATCCACACCCACACGATCGCCAGCGGGCACGGCTCCAGCGCGACTATCACAGACATGGCGAAGGCCGCCGGAGCGCGCAATCTTAAGATGCTCGGCATATCCGATCACGGACCGGCGACTCCGGGAGGCGGGCGGGTATCTTATTTCAGAAATCTGAAATACGCGCAGCGGGAACGGCTGGGTATAAGGATGCTGTACGGGGCCGAAGCAAATATCGTCAACTCCGGCGGCAGCCTGGACCTGGGAGACGACGTCCTCAAAAGTCTGGATTACGTGATCGCCAGCATGCATCATCCCATTATGAAGCCGGGATCCGCAGAAGAAAATACGGATACTTATATAAATGCGATGAAAAATCCATATGTGTCTGTGATCGGGCACTGTGACGACGCCCGGTTCCCCGTCGATCCGTTCAGGCTCTTTGCCGCCGCGATGGAGAACCATGTCCTTCTTGAGATCAACAACAGTTCTTTAAGTCCGGAAGGCTACAGAGGCGATACCAGATACACGGATCTTGTTCTTCTGAACCTGTCGGTGCATTTCAGCTATCCGGTGCTGTTCTCAAGCGACAGCCACGGCACAAAGCATGTGGGAGATTTTACATATGCTGCGGAAGCGGCAAGACTTGCCGGGGTTCCCCGGAATCTGATCCTCAACTGTTCGGCAGAGTCACTGTTGGGTTTTCTGGCAGAAAAATAATTTTTTCACCAGACATGTATACATGATCTTCTGATAATAACAGCGCCGCCTGCATATACTGACAGTATCATTACAGTATGTGCAGGAGATTTTTATGAAAAGTATCAAAGTCTGGTTTATATCCGGTCTTATCTTTACGGCGATACTCGGAACACTGGCCCACTTTTTCTATGACTGGTCCGGTGAGAATCCTCTTATCGGCCTGATCAGTCCCGTCAACGAATCCACATGGGAACACATGAAGCTAGTCTTTTTCCCTGTCGTTATCTGGTCTTTTTTCATCCCCGGTGTGCTCCCGGATAAATACCGCTCTCTGCGTCCCGCTTTTCTTCTCAGCGGTATCGCCGGTACTCTTGCGGTCCCGGTTCTGTTCTACACTTACTCGGGTATCCTTGGACGCAATGTCGCGTGGGTGGATATCGGAATATTTTATGTCTGTGTCGTGATCACTTTTTTCCTGGCGTGGAGGTTAAAAGATTCCGGGAAGATATATAAAAAGAGAGCCGCCGTTTACCTGCTGACCGCTCTCTTTATCGTCCTCTTCTTCATATTTACCTTTATGCCGCCGGATATCGGGCTGTTCGCCGAACCGTAACGCAGCGCTTGCGCTTTTCTGGTCATGTATATCGTACTGTGCGCTTTGAAGTTCACAGAGTCCCGTTTTATTTTCCGCCGTATGTGTAATACAACTGCCGTATCCTCTGATCGATCCCGTTTTTCTCCAGATACTCCGCCGCCGTCTTCGGCACATACTGCTTCCACTCCTGTCCCCTGGCGATCATCGTGCGGAGTTCCGTTCCTGTGATGCCTTTCTCCCCGGCGGCGCGTTTCCACAGCACCTCAATATTGAGATCCAGAGACTGCAGGATCTGATACTTTTCTTCATCCCACGGGCTGCAGATGCTCATGTAATACACCGCATCAGCAGGGGCATACTGGAGCAGGACGTCCGGACTGCTTATGGGAAACGGCACGATCTCGAACTCTTCTCTCTTCACCCCGAAGTCCAGCAGGGCGTCCCGGATCATCTCAAACCGCTCAAGATATGTGAGCGGATTGTCCGTCTTCGTCGTCCCGTGTTCATCAAGGGGCGATGTTGCCGGATACGCCGAGATATCCGGATGCGTGATACC
Organism: uncultured Mediterraneibacter sp.; assembly: GCA_944375765.1. Lineage (GTDB taxonomy): Bacteria > Bacillota > Clostridia > Lachnospirales > Lachnospiraceae > Mediterraneibacter. The sequence goes on from CALWAR010000049.1 coordinate 6,867, forward strand.
TACATACAAAGTCCTGCACCTCATCTTGGCCGCCAGCAGATATTCCATATGTTTCAAATGGAGCACCTGGAATCTCCCGTGTATTACTCCTGTCTCTGTCATGGTCTTCTCTCCTTTCTGATCCCCAGAGCTTTTCCCACCATATCCAGCTCATCCTCATAGATACAGTGCTGAAATGATCGCTCCGCAACTTTCCTGCGGCATTCTTCATAATCTATCCACGATACTTCCGAAACTTCCGACTCCTGCAGGGAAAGTTCCGCAATATCCACCGGCTCCTGATAAATATAAAGCGTACTCAGCTCGTTATCCCGGAACGGCCGTCCGTAAAACTCACTCTCAAACCCGCACCGCCTCGCGCCGATCTCGCGGAGCTGTTCCGCCCGGGCGTCGATCCCCAGTTCTTCTTTCAGTTCCCTTAGAGCGCTCTCAAGTCTGCCGCGCCCTGCTTCAATGTGCCCGGCGGAGGAGATATCCCAGCAGCCCGGATTCGAGTCCTTGCACTCGCTGCGTTTCTGGAGGAGAAGATCATATCCGCTCCTGTCATTTGGCCGGACGATCCATACGTGGACTGTCGCGTGGAGCGTCCCGTCCTCATGCACGACGCCGCGCTCTTTCACTACACCGGTCCTGCTGCCGTCTTCCCGGATCTCATCGAACAGTTCCATCGGCTCTCCGTCAAGAGCCGCATACCGCAGTACGTCCTGCCTGTCATAGACAAGTTTCAGTGAGAAGAACTCCCGTCCCACGTCCAGCAGCCGGAAGAATATCTTATCCCCTTCCCACAACTCCAGTGACGGGATGTCTTTCTTATCCACCCATTCCAGCTCGCCCTCGTCGCACTCGACCGGTTCTCCCGCAAAGCCGTCCGCTGTATAGAGCGACATATACTCTACCGTATCTTCTCCGTAGACAAAAGTCACGATCCCTCTGTATTTCCACGAGGTCAGCGTATATCCTGTCTCTTCTTTCACCTCGCGCAGCAGGCACTCCTCTGGACTTTCTCCATATTCAAAATGCCCTCCCACGCCGATCCACTTGTCTTTATTTACATCATTTTCTTTCACCGTACGGTGGAGCATCAGGTATTTCCCGTTCTGCTCGATATAGCACAGCGTACTCAGTCGTTCCATGTTTATCCTCTCCTTTCCTGTGAACACAGACTGCTTTGGTACAGATGTCTGTAGAAGCCGCCCGCGGACAGCAGGCTTTTGTGATCCCCCTGCTCGATGATCTGTCCGTCTTTCATCACGAGGATCACATCCGCCTCCCGGATCGTGGACAGCCTGTGCGCTACGATAAATGTTGTCCTGCCTTTCATCAGTTCTGCAAAAGCGTCCTGGATCTTCAGCTCCGTCCTTGTATCGATAGATGAAGTCGCCTCGTCAAGTATGAGCATCGGCGGACGGCACAGCATCACACGGGCGATGCATAAGAGCTGCTTCTGCCCCTGCGAGAGTCCGCCGCCGTCCTCTGTGATCCACGTGTCATATCCCTTTGGCAGCCGTCGGATAAAGCTGTGGATATGAGACGCCTTTGCCGCAGCTATGACTTCTTCCTCTGATGCGTCAGGCCGCCCCATAACGATATTATCACGGATCGTCCCTGTCTTAAGCCAGGTGTCCTGGAGCACCATCCCGTATCCCGCGCGCAGGCTTCTGCGGGTTATCTTGCGGATATCTGTGTCCTCCACGGAAATGGAGCCGCCATCCACATCATAGAATCTCATAAGCAGATTGATAAGCGTTGTCTTGCCGCATCCCGTCGGCCCGACGATCGCGATGCGCTGTCCGGGCTTTACTTTCAGATTAAAGTGCTGAATGAGTTTCTGGTCCGGTTCATAGGCAAAGCTCACATCCTCTGCTTTCACATTTCCCCTGACGCCGCTTAACTCCACCGCGTCCGCAGGCTCCGGAGTCTGATGTTCCTCTTCGATCAGATCGAAGATCCTCTGTGCGCACGCCACTGCGTTCTGGAACTCCGTGACCACGCCGGATATCTCGTTGAACGGCTTCGTATACTGGTTGGCGTAGCTCAGGAAACTGGAGAGCTGTCCCACAGAAAGAGCGCCGTTTACAACGGCGAACGCTCCCGTGATACCCACTCCGGTATAGACGAGACTGTTTACGAATCTGGTGGAAGGATTCGTAATGGAGGAAAAGAACGTGGCTTTCAGATATGCCTTTCCGAGGCGTTCATTCACCTCGTCAAACCGTTCTGTCACATCTTTCCCGCGTCCAAATGCCTGGACCACTTTCTGATTCCCGATCATCTCATCGATCAGCCCGGTCTGTTCCCCGCGTATCTCCGACTGCAGACGGAACATGGAGAACGTCCTCCTTGCTATGAAATTCGCAACGAGGAATGATACCGGCGTGATCAGGACCACGACAAATGTGATCGTCACATTGACCGAGAGCATGAAGCCGAACGTCCCCACGATCGTAGCGATCCCGGTAAAAAGCTGTGTAAATCCCATCAACAGCCCGTCCGCGAACTGATCTACATCCGCGATCACACGGCTGACCACTTCGCCGTAAGGATGCCCGTCTATATATTTCAGGGGCAGTATCTCGATCTTGCGGAACGCCTCGTTGCGGATATCCTGCACGACCTGATAGGTCATTTTATTATTGCAGATATTCATCAGCCACTGTGCGAGAGCCGTGACAAGCGTACACGCTCCTATCTGGATCATGACGCTGACCGCCCCCGGGATATCCACCTGTCCCGGCCCCACGATATAGTCTACCGCGTACCCTGTCAGCTTCGGCACATACAGTGTGAGCGCTACCGATACCGCCGCCAGCAGGATAGAGAACGCCACGAATATCCTGTATTTTCCGAGATGGCGGAATACTTTTTTCAGAGTTTCCCCCTGGCCCGGACGCTGTCCTGCTTCTGTTTTCTGATCGGTTGTATTTATTGTATCAGCCATTTGCCGCCTCCTTCGGGAACTGTGAATAATAGATCTCCTGGTAAGCCGGGCAGACGGCGAGCAGTTCCTCATGAGTTCCCGCGCCGGCCAGTTCCCCGTCGTCGAGGACAAGTATCTTGTCCGCATACTGGATAGAAGATGCTCTCTGCGAGACGATAAATACGGTCGGCCCGTCTTTTATCAAGCGGATGGCAGTCCGGAGCGCAGCGTCCGTGGCATAATCAAGGGCCGACGCGCTGTCGTCCAGTATCAGTATGTCCGGTCTGCGCACGAGCGCACGGGCGATTGTAAGGCGCTGTTTCTGTCCGCCGGAAAGATTCCGGCCGCCCTGTTCGATCTGAAAGTCCAGTCCGCCCTCTTTTCTGTCTACAAATTCTCTTGCCTGAGATATCTCAAGTGCCTCATAAAGTTCATCATCAGAGGCCTTTTCATTGCCCCAGCGCAAATTCTCCGCGACCGTCCCTTTAAAGAGCACGGCCTTCTGCGGCACTATGCCGATATGAGACCGCAGGTCTTCTATATCGTACGCTCTGATATCACTGCCAAATATCCTGATCTGTCCGTCGTCCGCATCGTAGAATCTCGGGATAAGATTCACAAGGGAAGATTTGCCCGAACCCGTTCCCCCGATGATCCCGATCGTCTCCCCCTTTCCGACAGAAAATGAGATATCGCTCAAAGACTCCGCACCCGCCCCTCTGTATGTCAGAGAGACGCCGGAGAATTCCACCGCCGGAGGAACTGTATGGGATCCATCGCTGCATTTCACTTCCTCAGAATTTTTATCTGTCCCGTGTCCGGCACATCTTTCCGTCGCTTCCCCCCATGTAAGGCTTCCGTTCTGCATATCCGGTCTGATCTTCAGCACGCTCTCGATACGGTTGCCGCACGCTACGGCCTTCGTCACCGTGATGATAAGATTCGCAAGCTTCACCAGCTCGACAAGGATCTGAGACATATAATTGATAAGCGCCACCACTTCGCCCTGTGTCAGATCCCCGATATCAACGCGCAGCGCTCCCACATAGATAAGAGCTATGATACCGCCGTTTACTATGATGTAAGTCAGAGGATTCATCAGCCCCGAGATACGCCCGACAAACTTCTGCGCATCTGTGAGCGCCTGGTTCTCCCGTTCAAACCGTTCCCGTTCCTCGTCCTCTTTATTGAACGCACGGATCACACGGACGCCAGTCAGATTCTCTCTGGTCGCAAGGAGCACACTGTCGAGATGGGACTGTACTTTCCTGTAGAGCGGCATGGTGATGAGCATAACGCCAAATACGATCACAGACAGGACCGGGATCACAACGACGAAAATAAGAGCCGCCTGCACGTCCACTGTAAACGCCATGATCATCGCTCCGAACACGATGAACGGCGATCGAAGAAAGAGACGCAGTACAAGATTGACGCCGGACTGTGTCTGGTTAATATCGCTGGTCATTCTTGTGATCAGCGTAGAACTTCCGATCTCATCCATCTCTGTAAATGTAAGGCTCTGTATATGCGCGAAAAGCGCATGGCGCACTCCGGTCCCGAAGCCCGCCGCCGCCTTTGCGGAAAAGTACTGCGCCGTGATGGAACATACGAGCCCGATGAGCCCCAGCGCGATGAGCACGAGACACATCCTTATGATATACGCCCGGTCTTCCCCTGCGATCCCCACGTCGATGACCGCCGCCATGACCAGCGGCACGAGCAACTCAAAAGACGCCTCGAGCATTTTAAAAAGAGGCGCCAGTATGGATTCCTTTTTATAATCTTTTAAGTATATCAGAAGTGATCTCATAGATTCTCCCGTCTTCTTAGTGTTCTGCCACACTGCAGACATATGTATTATAAACCTGTTCTGGCGAAACGAAAACCTGTTTTTCTATCCTTTTTTCACTTTATCATGTATAATATTGGAAAATGCCGATCCTGAACATGCAAGGAGTTTATCATGAAATACAAGAACATCATCTTTGATTACGGAAATGTCATAGGAAAGTTTGACGGGAGATACATGATGGAACAGTTCTGCGATTCGGATGCGGACTGTGATCTTCTCTGTTCCGTCATCTATGAAAAATGGGGAGAACTCGACAAAGGCACGATAGACTATGACGCCTACGAAAATGAGTGTATCCTCCGCCTCCCCGACCGTCTTGCCGGCGCGGCGCACGCCTTTTTCCGCGGATGGCCGCAGTATATTACGCCCAAAGAAGACACGATCCGTTTTATCGGAGAACTGACCGGGCGGAACATTCCCGTCTATCTGCTTTCAAATGCTCCGACTTACTTTGCCGACTGGGCCGCCGGCAATGATATCCTGAAAAGATTCAGCGGCGTCGTCTTTTCCGCGCCGCTGAAAATGGCCAAACCTGATCCCGGGATATACCGCTGGCTGTTCCGCACATACTCGCTGGATCCCGGCGAATGCTTCTTCATCGATGATCTGAAAAAGAATGTCGAGGCGGGAAGAAATCTCGGCATGGACGGCATTGTGTTTACCGGAGATATCGAAAAAGTAAAAACTGTCATCGGATTTTAGCTCTATATAGTTATAAAAATTTTTCGGTCCGCTCTGAAACAGTTCACGCTCATTTTGCCTCTTTTTGGCCCGCGACAGCCATACACAGGACCCCTGCGGCAATAAAGAAATCCCCGAGATTATACGTGATCTTCGCCAGCTTCGGGTTTTTGAAAGAGAAGCCGATATAGTCGACCACATAGCCCCGGACAAACCGGTCAAATGTGTTGCTCCATGCGCCGGCTGACAGAAAGGTAAGGCCGACCTTTCTCCGGTATCCGTCTTTCCTCATAAGTGAAACTGCCTGTAACGCTGTTACGACGCCGGATACTATCGCAGAGAGCCCGCGTACAAGCGCCGGCCTGTCGGACAATACCCCCAGGAACATGCCGTGATTTCTGGTTTTTCTCAGGACAACAGGGCCTGGCAGCTTTTTCTCATCTTTTATATCCAGTTCCTGTTCCGCGTATGTCTTCATGATCTGATCTGCCGTGAACAATATCGCCGCTCCGATCAGGAACCTTTTATACTTACTTCTCATTTAATTTATCCGAGACTTTCTCTGCTGCGTCATTGATCTTCCCGGCAGCTTTCTCAGCCATCTCCCCGGTCTTTCTGGCCGCCTTTTCAGCCATATCTCCGGCTTTCTCAGCAGCTTTCTCCGCCATGTCTCCGACTTTCTTCGCCGCCTCGTCCATCTTGCCTGCGGCTGACTCAGCCGCGTCTGCCATTTTCTCCTTTATGTGGTCGGCATGGCTTTCTGCTGCTTCATCGTCTGATCTTTCTTCTGTCGTCTCTGCCTCTGACGCTGTCTCATCTTCCTCTGACAATGTGACTTTCTCTCCACAGTACGGACAGAAAGACATCTCCCTGCCGACCATCTTCCCACAGTTTCCACATTCGGAGGTTCCTTTGATCCGCGAGATCTTCTTTTCATATTCTCCGATCGAGGCCTCTCTGTCTTTTATCGCGTCGCAGAGCGCCTGCGCACCCTCTTCAACTTCTTCGCCTGCTTTGTAACGTTCATAGATCGCTCTTCCAAGTTCCATCAGATCTACCGCGTTGTCTCTCGCAAGCCCCCGGATCTGTCCTTTCAGGCGCTGGATCTCGATGGCCTCTCCTGCCTTGTTCGTCATTGTCTCCGCAGTCTCGCCGATACGTTTTCCAAGATCTTCCAAAAAGTCTCTCATATTGATCTTCCCCTTTCTTTAATCTGTACTGTACTTTATCTCCTATACGGATGCAGACAGGCTGCATGCCGAAAACAGTAACTGTTTCTATCATATGTTCCTATTATATACCTTATTATCTGTCAGCTTCAAGAAAATAGCCGGAATTTATATTTTTTTTATTTGTATGAAGTCATATATCCGCTTTTTCGGACATATGCTGATCCAGATGCGGATCCGCGTTCAGGCCGGATGCGCATGCATCATTTTCAGAAGGAGGATCTCCTATGCCGTCAGATATCGAGACCTGCAGGGAACGCATCTTATCCGAAGATTATCGTGATTTTATCGGCAATCATGTGCGGACTGCTTTTTTTGACAGTATCATGCAGTCAGATCCGTGCGAACAGGACGCCGGATTCGGATATAAATGTTTTTATATAGCTGCAGAGGATGCCGATCCCATCACACTCCCGAAATATTCTTATAATTCCATTCCGAAATGTTATGCGCCGCTCAGTATGGAAACGCTGAACCAGACAGGCATCCTCCCTGTCCAGAATTATCCCACCCTGCAGTTAAAGGGAAACGGCATACTGATTGGTTTTATGGACAGCGGTATCGACTATTCCAACGCCGCTTTCCGCAATCTCGACGGCTCGACGCGGATCGCTGCTATCTGGGATCAGACTGCGCAAAGCGGCACGCCGCCCCGGGGCTTTTCTTACGGCAGCGAGTACACCCGGGAGCAGATCGACGCGGCGCTTATGTCCGAAGAACCAATTGAACTTGTTCCCTCCACGGACGACAGCGGACACGGTACATATGCGGCAAGCCTTGCAGCAGGCGGCGCCAGCGCTGCCGAGCAGTTCCTCGGAGCCGCTCCTGAGTCCGCCATCGCTGTCGTCAAGCTCAAACAGGCAAAGCAGTATCTGAAAGATTATTATTTCATCACCGGCAGCTCCGACTGTTATCAGGAGACGGATCTGATGCTGGGGCTTAAATATCTGAACGACCTGGCCGACTCCCTCGGGATGCCTCTGGTCGTATGCATCACATGCGGCTCCAGCATGGGCGGTCACATCGGCACTCTTCCTCTCTCTTTTCTGATCGATGGCTACAGCACCCGTGCGAACCATATCACTGTGACCGGCACCGGAAATGAGGCAGATAAGCGGCATCATTATTTCAATACGCTTTCAGACAAAAACGATACAAAAACTGTAGAACTAAGAGTTGGAGAAAATGTACCCGGCTTCTCCATGGAGCTGTGGACCGAAGTTCCCAACATACTCTCCATATCCATCATCTCCCCCTCCGGCGAAAACACTTCCCGCATCCCGTTCCGGGTGGGCGCCAGCGCTAAGATCGACTTCCTGTTTGAGAGGACGAAAGTATCTGTCGACTACCGGCTCCTTGTGGAAAAAAGCAGTTCCGAGCTCGTGTTCTTCCGCTTTGATGCGCCTGCTCCCGGCATCTGGAAGATCATCGTGGAGCCTCTCGCCGTCGCGGACGGACGTTTCCACATGTGGCTTCCCCTGACCGAATTCTTAAGCGGCGAGGTCTTTTTTCTTGAGTCAGATCCGTACTATACGCTGACCAGCCCGGCCAGCGCCGACAGTCCGGTCGTCGTCTCCTATTACGACGGAAGCACGGGCGCACTCTCCCAGTCCTCCGGCCGGGGATACACGCGCACCGGCCGGCTCAGGCCTGATATCACCGCCCCTGGCGTAAATGTGACAGGCGCGCTGCCGGGAGGCAGGTTCGCGTCACGCACCGGTTCCTGTATCTCTGCCGCAGTCACCTCAGGCGCTGTGGCGCTGATGCTGGAGTGGCTCCTCGATATACAGAATGTACCGGGCATCGACTCATTCCAGATCAAAAGCCTCCTTATCCTGGGCGCAGTGCGTCCGGTAACTATGGAATATCCGAACAGGGAGTGGGGGTACGGACAGCTTAATCTGTATAATACTTTTGAAACGATGCGCCAGCTCTGACAAATTGCCGGTCATTAAAACAGCGCATCTTTCCCACCGTACAACGGTCTTCAGAAAGGTGCGCTGTTTATCTTTTCTTATATCCGTATTATCCCAGACGGGGTACTTCCTGCCCTCTCAGGCGTATGACCGGCCCGCCGGTCCCTTCGAGGTATTCCCGTGTGATCACGACCTCGCCGATGCTGTCGTCTTTCGGGATCTCATACATAATATCCAGCATGAATTCCTCGATGATGGCACGCAGGGCGCGGGCTCCTGTGTCTTTCTCCATAGCTTTCTCTGCGATAGCCTCAAGCGCTCCCTCGTCGAAATCCAGTTTCACTTCATCGAGAGCCAGGAGCTTCTGATATTGTTTTAAGATAGCGTTCCTTGGCTCTTTTAGTATCTTGACCATCATGTCCTTGTCAAGCGGCCTGAGCGTAAATATGATCGGAAGCCGTCCCAGGAACTCCGGGATCATGCCGAATTTTCTCAGATCTTCGACCGTCACTTTCGAGATCAGGTCTTTATCGTGCTCGAACTTGTCTTTGAGTTCCGAGTTGAATCCCATGGAAGTCTTCTTCTTGAGACGTTCTTTTATGATCTCGTCAAGATCCGGAAACGCTCCGCCGCAGATGAAAAGGATGTTCTTCGTGTTCACAGTCGTGAGCGGCACCATGGCGTTTTTGCTGTTGGCGCCCACGGGCACTTCCACGTCGCTGCCCTCAAGGAGTTTTAACATCCCCTGCTGCACGGACTCTCCGCTCACATCGCGCTGGTTGGAGTTGCGCTTTTTGGCGATCTTATCGATCTCGTCGATAAATATGATCCCCTGCTCTGCTTTCTCCACATCGTTGTCCGCAGCCGCGAGCAGCTTGGATACCACGCTCTCAATGTCATCGCCTATATATCCGGCCTCGGTCAGAGAGGTGGCGTCTGTGATGGCAAGCGGCACGTCCAGCAGTCTGGCGAGCGTTTTGACAAGGTAAGTCTTTCCGCTCCCGGTCGGTCCGATCATGAGCATATTGGACTTCTCGATCTCGATATCGTCCATCGTGTCCGTGGCCACTCTCTTGTAATGGTTGTACACGGCCACCGACATTGCTTTCTTTGCATACTCCTGACCGACCACGTACTCGTCAAGCCTTGCCTTTATCTTGTGCGGCGCGGGGATGGCTTTTATATCAAGTCTGTGGAATTCTTTCGGCTTTTCCTTTTTCTTCCTGATCTTCTGCGGTTTCGGCTGCATATTCTCCAGATCCGACATATTGAGGAACTGGACGCCCGGCATGTTCATCAGCCGGCTTAAATCCACCGAGCCGTTGGTCATGGCGTCAAAACTTCTCTGCATACAGTCCGGGCAGACAGTGATATTGCTCGGAAGCTCGATCATCTTCCCTGTTGCACTCTCCGGACGGTGACAGATAAAACAGATCTTCTCATAGCCGTCGTCTTCTTTATCGCCAGGGCTGCCGTTCTCCCCTGCACTGCCGCCGGAGGAGGCAATCTCCTGCTTTTTGTCCCCGCCGCTGTGTTCCTGCCCGTTGTTTTCTTTCTCTTTATCATCCTCATCCACTAAGATGAAATCCTGGTCTGACATATTAATTCCCTTCTGCAATCGATTAGTCTGCGGCAAACATCAGCGCTCCGCAGCAGGCGTGCGCTTATCCGCCTTTTATATTATATTACACATGGACAGGTTATACAAATGAACTTTTTCTAAAGCTCTTCCGAAAGTCTCCTATTTTACTGTACTTCCTGCAGTCTCAGTCCGGCTGTGTCCGTCACGGGAAGAGAAAACACGACCGAGCGTGCCTTGCTCTCCAGCCCCGCATGATCCATGATGGATTTCATGATCGCTTTCTTTTTCTCTGTCTTCGTAACGATCAGTATAAGCTCTTTCTCGTCTGCAATAGAGACGCCGAGGAACTTCTCAGCCCTCTCAAGTCCGGTTCCCTGGGCATGGATCACGGTTCCCCCGCCCGCCCCCTCTGCTCTGGCGGCCTCCATCACTTCCTCGCTGTGACCGTGGTTGGCGACTACGATGATCAGTTCATAATTTGTATTTTTCATGACACTCTCCTCTACTTTTTCAACTTTCTGTCCGTCGATCATAAACTGCAGCACTTTCTTGCCTCCCACGCTTGACAGCGGCACCTGGAAAGCGATGCCTGTACCGGGTACGTCGATCTGAAATCTGTCCTCTAATTCTCTTTTGACCTGTTTCCACATCTCGCCCGACACTACAGTCATCGTCACCATCTTCTCCGTGACTTCAAGGCCGAAATAGTCGAGCGTCTCGCTGGTAGCGGTCCCCTGGGCAAGCGTACACAGGGTGGAAGAAAGGCCGATCTCGTCGTAGCACGCCAGCAGTCTGCGCCCAACAGGCCTCTTGGTGACTGTTATCAACATATATATCTCACTCATAGCGGTAATCCTCCTGTCAAAGTTCTATGATCTCATCATCCGGAAGCTGAGCAAAAACAGTCGCTGCTTTCTTTGCTTCGTCTTTCTCGAGACGTCTGGAGCTGATTTCGTATACAAGCCCCAGTATCTGGATCGTGATGAGAGGCGTCATCGCGACCATAGCCACCACGCCGAACGCATCCGTAACAATATTGCCGCCCACGCTCGTACACGCTCCTATGGCGAACGGCAGAAGAAACGTCGCTGTCATAGGCCCTGACGCCACTCCGCCGGAGTCAAACGCGATCGCTGTAAAGATCTTCGGCACAAAAAACGACAGTATAAGAGCAATGGCATATCCGGGTATGACAAACCAGAAGATCGATATCCCGGTCAGCACCCGCACCATGGCAAGCCCCAGGGACACCGCCACACCGATAGAGAGGCTTAATCCCATAGCTCCCGCGCTTATCGTACCGGAGGTGATATCCTCTACCTGGCGTGTCAGGACGAACACCGCGGGCTCTGCCCGCACGATAAAGTATCCGATGATCATACCGATGGGAACGATCACCCATTTATACGGATTGTCCGCCAGAATCTGTCCGAGATAGTTTCCGGCAGGCATAAATCCTACGTTTACCCCTGTCAGGAACAGGAAGAGCCCCGCATAAGTATAGACCATACCGACTCCGATCCTGATGAGCATCCTCTTAGGCACCCGGCGGAAGACAATCTGAAATATGATAAAGAATACGATGATCGGCAGCAGCGAGACCGCCATCTCCCGCATATAATCCGGAAGCCCCTCTGCAAATATACTCCACAGTTCCACCGAATTCCCGATATCCGGAATACTTTCCGGCACGTAAGACGCACTGTCCGGCCGGTAGATCAGACTCAGTACAAGAACGGAGAGGATCGGCCCCACAGATGAGAGCGCCACAAGACCGAAACTGTCGTCCTCCGCCCTTTCATCGCTTCGGATGGCAGAGATACCGATACCGAACGCCATGATAAAGGGTACCGTCATAGGACCTGTCGTCACTCCGCCGGAGTCAAACGCAACGGCCACGAATTCGTCCGGGGCGAAAAATGCCAGGACAAATACAATGATATAGAGTACGATCAGCATGTGCGCCAGAGAGATGCTGTACAGCATACGGAGCAGAGACGCCACAAGAAAGATCCCCACGCCAAACGCAACTGACAGCACAAGCACCATGTTCGGCACCGCAGGCACCTGCTCTGCCAGCACCTGCAGATCCGGCTCCGATATGGTCACGATAAAGCCGAGGATGAAAGTAAGGAGCACCATCAGCCACAGTTTCCGCGTCTGCGTTATACTTGTTCCCACGTTCTCACCAATGGGCGTCATAGACATCTCCGCGCCCAAGGTAAAAAACATCATCCCTACGATCAGGAACACTGCTCCCAGCAGGAACGCCAGCAGGATGCCGGGCTCAAGCGGGGCGATCGTAAAGCACAGGACAAGCACGATCGCAATGATCGGGATCACTGCCTTGAGAGTTTCATTTAATTTTTCCAGTAACTTTTCTTTTAGTTTTGCGATTTTGAAATTCACACATTACCTGCCTTTCTTTTGCTGTTATCCGTTCAACATATTTAAAAACTCTTCTTCCGAAATGATCGGGACTCCCAGATCCCTGGCTTTCCTGTTCTTGGATGAAGTAGATTTTACATCATTGTTGATAAGATAATCTGTCTTCGATGTTACGCTTCCTGTCACTTTCCCTCCTCTCTTTTCGATCTCTTCTTTCAGTTCTGCCCGGTTAGCGAAGTGTTCCACGCTCCCGGTTATCACAAAGTTGACTCCCTCGAATCTTCCGGAGTCTTCGGATACCTCTTCTTCTGGTATCTTGACTTCTTTCAGGAGCCTGCCAAAAAGGCTCCTGTGTTCCTCATCTGCAAAATAGTCGGCAAATGTTCCGGCAATCACTTCACCCACTCCGGAGATTGCGCTTAGTTCCTCCGCAGTTGCGCGCAGGATACGCCCGGGGTCGTTCCCCAGCGCCCTGCATATCATCTTTGCATTGGCGATCCCTATATTGGGGATCCCCAGGCTGTATACCAGCCGGGGAAGCGTCGTAGTGCGCGCGTTTTGTATGCTGTTGCGAAGATTTTCATAGGATCTGTCCCCGAATCCCTCCATTTGCCGGATCTCGTCTGCATACCGGTCGAGATGGAAGAGATCTGTAAAGTCTTTTACATATCCGTTCATGATGAACTTCTCAAGAGTGGCCTCGGAAAGTCCCTCGATGTTCATCGCGTCCCGGCTCACAAAAAGAGTAAACGATTTCACATGCTTTGCCTGACACCTCGGATTGGTACAGTAAAGGGTCTTTGTCTCATTCTCCATGGATATCTTCGTCGCGCCGCCGCAGACCGGACATTCTTTCGGGATATCTTTCACACCGCTCCTTGTCAGGTTCTCAGCGATCTGAGGGATGATCATATTCGCCTTGTATACGGTGATCCTGTCCCCGACGCCCAGTTCCAGTTCTTCCATAATGCTGATGTTGTGGACGCTCGCACGGCTCACCGTCGTCCCTTCCAGTTCCACCGGCTCCAAGATAGCCACCGGATTGATCAGTCCCGTCCTGGACGGGCTCCATTCGATCTCTGTAAGCGTCGTCTCCCGGATCTCATCCGCCCATTTGAACGCGAAAGAATCCCGGGGGAATTTTGCCGTCGCTCCCAGAGACTGCCCGTAGGCGATATCGTCATAGACGAGCACCAGGCCGTCTGACGGCACGTCGTTCTTATCGATATGCTCAGCAAACCAGGTTACTTCTTCCTCAATAGTATCCGCTGTGGCCGGATGGTTCTCCACCACGTCGAATCCCTGGCTCTTTAACCACTCCATCTGATACAGTCTGGAGTTTTTAAAGTCCACACCGTCGGCCTGCACAAGAGTAAACGCATAAAATCTCACGTTTCTCTTTGCGGTGATCTCGTTGTTAAGCTGACGGACAGAACCGCTGCACAGATTCCGCGGATTTTTATACTTTGCGTCTGCATCCCCGATTTCCTCATTGATCTTCTCAAAGTCTTTATAGGAAATAACGGCTTCTCCCCTTAATACCAGCTCCCCCTGATACGGGATTGAAAGAGGGATATTCCGAAACACTCTCGCATTGTTCGTGACCACCTCTCCCACTTCTCCGTTGCCGCGTGTCACGGCCTTTTCGAGAGAGCCGTCCCGGTATGTCAGCACGATGGTCAGACCGTCCAGCTTCCAGGAGATCATCGCTTTCTGATCCCCCAGGAATTCCCTGAGCCGCTCCACGTCTTTCGTCTTGTCAAGAGAGAGCATCGGGCGCTCGTGCCGCTCTTTCGGGAGCTCGCTCAACACTTCGTATCCTACATTTACCGTAGGACTTGACGCAAGCGTTGTGCCCAGTTCTTTCTCCAGAGCCTGCAGCTCGTCATAGAGGCGGTCATACTCCAGGTTCGCCATGATCTCTTTATCTTCCTGCTCATATGCGCGGCGCGCCCGGTTCAGGAGCTCTACAAGGCTGCGCATCCGCTCCATCTTGTCTTTCTCCCTGCCCTCTGATCTGTTTTCTGTCTTCTTTGTCATATCTTTCCCATCCTGGTCTCTGTTTTTAATTGATAGAATCTTTTATAAGACTGTAGAGTTCCTCCAGCTCTTTGTCTGTAAGTTCTCTGTACTGTCCCTCTTTCAGACTGCCGAGACGGATATTCATCACCCTGACTCTCAGAAGATCTCTCACCTTGTAACCGAGCGCCTCGCACATCCGGCGTATCTGGCGGTTGAGTCCCTGCGTCAGTATGATCGAAAATGTATATTTCCCGATCCGTTCCACCTGGCACGGTCTCGTGACCGTATCCAGTATGTGCACTCCTTTCGACATCTTTTCAAGGAAGCCGTCCGTGACCTCTTTGTCCACAGTCACCCGGTATTCCTTTTCATGACAGTTGGACGCGCGCATCATCCGGTTGATAATATCGCCGTTGTTCGTCATCAGCAGAAGTCCGCGGGACTCTTTGTCGAGCCTTCCGACGTAGGTAACGCGGATCGGATAGTCCAGGAAACGGACGATGCTGTTTCTCTCCCTTTTTTCCCCGGTGCAGACGATGCCTTTTGGCTTGTTCACCGCCAGCACCACCATCTGATCCTGTCTGGATACGACTTTGTTTCCCACTCTCACTTCCTGGCCGGGCCTGATCTTCATCCCTGTCTGTGCAGGTATCCCGTCGACAGATACCCGCCCTTTCTCTATCAGCCGGTCCGCTTCCCGCCGCGAGCACACTCCTGTCTCGCTCAGGTATTTGTTTAGTCTGACCGGCTCGCTCTTCCGCAGAAATTCTTCTCTGATCCGATTACTCACCTGTAAACACTCCGCTGATATGATTATCTGTAAAAAATGAATTACCGCTGTACAGAATAAGCATATCTGTTATCCTGTACGTATCCATGATATCCGCGATCGTTCCGCTGTAAAGACCCGGATCCACGACAACGATCTCCCGGTAGTAAGGCGCCAGGAAAGGGATGAAGCAGTCTGCAAAAGAATCCCTGACAACAAGCAGACGCTTTTCACTTGTGGAGACGGTCCTGATATCCACAAGCGAAGTGTCGCCTCCCAGGAATACATCGTACTTATCTTTTGTATCCAGCTTTGAAGAATCATAAAGAGAGGTTGTCTTTCTGCTCTCGTCGACATAACTTACGACCACGTCGTCGTCTCCTTCCGCCGGAACATAGATATCGATCTGTTCTCGCTCGGACAGTCCGACTCCGCTCCTGGTTGCAAGCGCCCCGGTAAAGCTGTCGGTAACTGTGTAGGAGACAAAATCATCCGATACGTTCTCCTCGATCCCCAGTGTCGGCGCCGCTGCCTGAAATACATAGAATGCACCCAGCGTTGTCCATCGGTCGTCCGTCTTATAGTATAGCTTCTCGGAAGCATGTTCATTCATTGCCGACACAGCGTCTACCCATTGCACTGCGTCCCCAAGCTCCCGCTCTACCATCCCGAAAAGCTGCCGCTGATCTTCTACTGCTGCGAAAGCCGGGAGACTGTCGCTCATGACGCAGGCCGCATCGGGAATAAGCATAACGGTGGCCGACACATCGGGATAAGTCTCCGTATAACTCTTTATCGCATCGAGGCTGGCGCTGAGCCGCCTGTCGTCAGCCACCTCTATCTCTTCCAGAAGCTGCCCGCCCTGGCCGATATATATGCCGTTTTCCAGGCGGCTTCCCCCGAAACGGTCCATGGCCGCTTTCACTCTGAGGAGCATGCTCTTTCCAAAGAACTGATCGCTCATATTCTCCTCCCACTGCTCCATAAAACTGCCTCTCATAACGTTTCCCACAGAGAGGCCCGATCCTGCTGCCTGTCCGCTGTCCGGTATGGCGAGGTTTACGGCCCCGACTACGAAGATGAGCAGTATGAATATCTTTCCGACGAGGCTTTCCAGCATGCCTCTCTTTTTCCTGTTTTTCATAACGATCCCTGCCTAAAATCTGAAATATAAAAACGGATCAGAGCCGTCTGTTACGAGGAACGCGACAGATATGAGGAACATACCGATAAATATCACGGCCCCTACAGTCAACTGCGCCGCCCGGCTCCTGAACGCTCCGATCGCCCCATTTATGAGCCTGATCCCCCGGGGTGAAGAGCCCGCCAGAGCCAGCAGATATAAAAGCCAGTGCGTGATCAGTATGAACACGCCTTTCGAGTCTGTAAGTCCCGCTCCTGCGCCGACCATAGCCAGCAGATACCGCATCGCATACCCCAGGCTCGGGCTGAAAAAGAATACCCATCCCACAAGCACGACGACTCCGGTATAGACGTGCTGTATGGCTTTCGGGAGATTTTCCATAAACGCGCCCCATACGTATTTCTCCATTATGAGGATCACCCCGTAATATACTCCCCACGCGATATAGTTCCACGCGGCTCCATGCCACATCCCTGTCAGCGCCCATACGACCATCAGATTGAATATATTCCTTGATACAGGACACTGATTCCCCCCGAGAGGGATATACACATATTCTCTGAACCATGTACCCAGAGAGATATGCCATCTCCGCCAGAATTCCGTCACGCTTTTCGATGTGTACGGATAGTCAAAGTTCTTCCGGAACTCAAACCCGAACATCCTCGCAAGTCCTGTCGCCATATCTGAATAACCGCTGAAGTCAAAATAAATCTGAAATGCAAAAGATATCACTCCGATCCACGCTGTGAGTATGGACAGATTGCCCGCAGCCGTGGCGGCAACGTCTTCAAAGACTACTCCCGCTGTGTCGGCGATCAGTATCTTTTTGGCCAGTCCCATGATAAAATACATAGAACCCTGGCCGATCCTCCCCATACTCAGCCGCCTCCGCCTGAGCTGGCCCTGAATGTCGATATAGCGGACGACCGGTCCTGCGATCAGCTTCGGGAACATACTGACATACACCGCAAAACAGAGGAAGTTCTTATGTGCTTCTGCTTTCTTCCAGTACACATCCAGTACATAGGATATACACTGAAGCGTATAGAAAGATATCCCTACAGGAAGAGCAAGCTGCCGGTACGGGATATCCTCACGGAAGACAGCGCTCACCGTTTCCATGAGAAATCCGTGATATTTGAAGAAACCGAGGATGAGCAGATTACCTGTGATGGCGAATATCACGCTCAGCTTCGCCCTGCGCGGATCGTCTTTGCGGGCTCCGATATCCAGGCCGCAGAAATAGTTGAACAAAACGGACAGAAGCAGAAGAGCCACGTAGACCGGTTCTCCCCAGGCATAAAAGAAAAGGCTGGAGATCAGTAGAACGACATTCTTCGCTTTCGGCGGAACAATATAGTAAACTGCCAGAACGACCGGCAGAAACAGGAACAAAAATGTAATACTGCTGAATAACATCTGTTTTCCCTTTCTGTTACATTACAGGCTGTCTCTAAAAGCGCCCAGGTATCTGTCAGCTTCCGGCGAAACGGCAAGAAAAATATAGCTTCCTCTGACACTCAGCACAGCCTCCTCAAGGAGCTGCACCTCTTCCGGAACAAATCCCTCGAAGTCGTTCTTTCTCGACTCGACACGGCGTTCGATCGCCTCTGTGACCTGCCGGATCTGCCCCTCTCCTCTCACCCGGATAAGAAGGACTTCATGTGCCAATATATTAGACTCCGAAGAATAATACATGACGCCTGCATAATCTGCCGGATTCAGCCCGAAATTCCTCTTGAACCCGGAGCTGTTCTGCTCAGTCAGATCCTCTGTATCAAGAGACTCCGCCACTGCCTCCGACACTTCCTCAAACGGCCTGTTGCTCCCGCTCGCATACAGCATGAGCAGTACGACGAATGCGATGACCGCAGCCAGCGCGATATACTTCATCACCCGGGCAACGCTGATCCCGTCTGTTCTCATAAAGCCGCCACCTCCGCCATGTGTTCCGCCCAGAGCGGATAGAATTCTGATCTGAAATGGATCCCGTCCTGCTCATAATATTCTTCCTGCACAAGCTCCGTATTGTCGATAAACCCGATATCCCGGCTCCTGCACAGGACTCTGAGAGCCTCATTGTACTCGCTTATCTGTCCGTAGACAGATTCCTCAGAGACCGCTTTCTGCTGAGCAGGGAGGATAGAATTGACAAAGATATTGACTCCGGGCAGTTCTTCCCGTATCTGGTTGAGCACTGACGTATAATCTGAGATGAACGCGTCTACATCCCCGTTCGTGGCGATCACATCGTTGATCCCCAGGGAGAGAAACACGGTCGCCGGGTTTATCTCCCTGGCCGCTTCGATCTGTCCGTCAAGCTGCGTCAGACCGGCCCCGGTCCGCGCCGTTACACTGGAGGCATTAAGTACGTCAAACTCTGCAAATCCCTGCGCAATAGAATCCCCTATCACCACTGAGCCGGTAAATTTTTCCTTAATGCTGCGGGTATCCTCGCTGTCATCTTCTGCAGCGCCCTGTTCCAGCCGGTTTATCTTCGCCTCTATCTCCGCGACGCTGCCTGCCTCCTCTGCTGTGATATACCCGACGCCGGCGCTCGTATCCGTGCGGCTGCTCATAAAACCTGTCACACCGTTTGTGATCAGCGCTGCGAGCGCGACAACTGCCGCCGCCGACACACAGAGCAGTATATTTCGCTTTGTCCTCTGCTTCATATGCTTCATAGAATATCTGTCTCTTTGTATCTGTATCGAAAATCAAAATCTGCCATTATCCTATACTATAATACTGATTTTGCTCTCAAAAGTCAAATAACCGTATATATTTATTGTATATCATCTGGCCGCTCCTCTGCTTTTTGTGTTATGATAATAAAGCTGAGCAGGCAGATGCCCGTCTCCAGAATATACATGCGGAGGAATGATGATGTTATCTCTTAAGCTGGCCGATATAAAAGACTTCACAGCTCACCTTTTCCTGAAAGATACCTTTGATAATTTCTCTTTTATCGAGGGCGAGATCGTGACTTTTAATACTTTCAGGATCAACGGGGCTGTTCAGAAAGGATTCTTTGACTCTGACGCAGAACTTCCCGAATATTCATACTGGAAAAATGTCCGCGGATACTGCCGTTCCCTTATCAAAGGGAAACGCGCTCCTCTGGATTTTCGTTTTGTCTTAAGTCTGTCGCCCGGAAATATCGAACGGCTTGCCGAAGAAAGCCTCCCCTCTCTGAACGCCCCGGACATACAAGGTCTGTACATGAACCTGCATTTCAACGGAACCGTTCTCTCCTGCGTGACCGGAACGTCATTCCGGACATTTACACCGGACAAATCGCTGGATCATGTGTGGGATGAGATGGTGCAGCAATTCTTAAAACAGCATGAAATCGTGTTTGAACAGGAATGAAGAAGAAGAGGCCGACGCGCCGGTCAGTTTGCCGCGTCGGTCTCTTCTTCTGTGGCAGCGCTCCCATTTGGCCCTTCAGCCGGTTCTTCAACTGTCAGGACGTCTGCAAGCGAGTTGTCCGTCACAAATGTGTTCACATTGTACAGAAAGAGGATGTCTGTGATGCCGTAATTCTGGATCAGGCTGTCCACATTGTCATAAAAATACCTGGCGTCTATCATGATGATATTCTGATAGTACGGCAGCAGGAACTGTACGAAGCAGTTCGCGTAAGAGTCTTTAAAAAGGAGCAGGTTCTTTCGCTCCGGCTGCGTCGTCCCGATATCGATCCTCGAATGATTCCCTCCGAAGAAAACCGTATATTTGTCTTTTTCCTGGAGGCATTCGCTGTTATAGATCGAGGTCGACTTTTCATTTTCCTCAACATAGCTTACGATATAGTCCGGTTCAATGTCCGCGGCCTCATACACCTCTATGATGTCTTCCGATCCATGATAGCCGCTCTTTGATGCGAGCGTGCCCTGGAAGTCGCTCGCCACAGTGTGTATGCTGTAGTCCGACGCCACGTTCTCAATCCCCATCGCCCCTGCGACTACTCCAAAAGCATAATAGGCCCCGAGGCTCGTCCAGTGGTGATCGGTCTTGTAATAAATAACTTCATCCGCGTGCTCTTTGAGGACGTCCGTCACATTGATATCATGCACGGACTCCCCTTTCAGCTCCCGGATCCGCTGCAGATCCGCTTCCTGATCTCTCACAGGCGCCTGGGCCGGCAGCTTGTCCTCAAAGATATAAAATGCATTGGGGACCATGCACATATATGTAGCGATATCGGGATGTCTCTCGGCAAAAGCCGATACAGCCGCCATGTTCGCCGATACTCTGTCCCAGTCAGGCTCGTCCGGCTTTTCCATCAGGTAGCCGTCTTTGCCGAGATATACCCCGTTCGATTCTTTCTTTCCAAGCAGCATATCTTCATACAGCTTGAGAGTGATCCACTGATTTCTCGCAAAGAACTGATCCGAGACATAGCTCTCAAAATCCGTCATATAGTCTCCGCTCACAAGCGCCTCCCACGTAAGTTTCGGCCGACGGGCAAGCATCCTGTTCTCCTCGTCCGAGAACTCCTGATCTCCTTTTATGATATTTGCAAGTACAAGGAGTGCGAGCAGAATGCCGAAGACTCTTACCATCCTCCGGTAAAATCTGCCCTGTATCCTCCTCGTCCCCCTTTTTCTTTCCTGATTCTTCTGATCTCTTGTCGCCATATTCTCTTTCCCCTAAAATCTGAAATATAGAAATGGATTATAGGTAGCGTTTACCAGATACGCCACCGACAAAATAAAGATCGCCAGATACGCACCCATTGCTATAGCTGTCCGGCCCCTGCTCCCGCTGAAGACGAACCTGTTGAACTTTTTGTATGTTAACGGAACCGAACAGATGACAGACAGTATGATGAGCAGGGCGTAGTTGTACAGATAATATATCCCCGCTGAGTCAGCCAGCCCGTTCGCCCCGATCCCGAACATCGTACCGATATAGGATACCGCCTCTCCCATTCCCGGCGAGAAGAACAGCACCCAGCCGATCAGGACGAAAAACATTGTATAGATATGCTTCACAACATTCGGAATCTTCTCGAGAACTCCCTGCATCACATACTTTTCCAGCAGAAGAAGAACGCCGTAGTACAGCCCCCAGAAGATGAAGTTCCACGCCGCGCCGTGCCAGAGCCCTGTCAGGAACCACACGATGAAGATGTTGCGGACGGATTTGGCCGTACCTGCCCTGTTGCCGCCCAGAGGGATGTACACGTATTCTCTGAACCATGTTCCAAGAGAAATATGCCACCTGCGCCAGAACTCTGTAATGCTCTTTGATATGTAAGGGTAATCGAAGTTCCTCATGAACTCAAAGCCAAACATCTTTCCCAGACCGATCGCCATATCCGAATATCCGCTGAAATCAAAGTATATCTGGAAAGCATAGGCCGCGCATCCCACCCACGCAGAGAGCACGGACATCTCTCCCTGCGGGAGAGCCGCTATTGCGTCATAAGCCATTCCGATATTATTGGCAAGGAGCACTTTCTTCCCGAGCCCTCTTAAGAACCACGCGATCCCGTTTCCGAAGCCCGACAGTGTGATCCGCCTTTCGTCGAGCTGTTTCTCTATATCTGCATAGCGGACGATCGGCCCCGCGATAAGCTGCGGGAACATGGCGATATACGTCCCGAAATTGATCAGGTTCTTCTGGACGCTGACTTTGTCTTTATAGACGTCTATGATATATGACAGCGTCTGGAATGTATAAAACGATATTCCGACAGGAAGAGAAAGTTCCCTATAGGGAATGTCAAACGGCAGGATATAGTTTACGTTCTCCATAAGGAAGCCGTAATATTTGAAAAACATCAGAATCCCCAGGTTCACCCCTACGGTCAGCCAGAATACGAAGCGCATCCGTCCTCTCTTTCCCTGCGTCCTGTGGTGATCTATCTCGATCCCGCTTATGTAGTTGTAAATGATGCTGAACACCATCAATACGATATATACCGGCTCTCCCCACGCATAAAAGATCAGGCTGCATATAAGGAGCACCACGTTTTTCCCCGGCTTTGGCACTGCGAAATATAAGAGAAGCGTGATCGGAAGAAAAACAAAAATAAAAAAGACACTACTGAATATCATAATCTCTGATCCCTTTATAAACTATTTTCTACAGGCTGTCCCGAAACGCCCGGTCAGCCGCCTGGGCCTGTCCGCTCACGATGAACAGTATGTAGTTCCCCTGTGTGTCCAGGACATGATCTTCAAGCAGCCTGGACTGTTCCGGACCATATCCCTCAAAACTCCGGAGCTGTGCGTCCACTCTGGATCCAACGGCGCTCTCGACTCCGTCCGCCTGGGACACATCCTTTAATTTTACGATCAGCACTTCTTCCACTTTCATATTTGAGTCTGACACATACAGGCTGACCGCGTCATAATCATTCGCATTAATCCCGTAGAGCCGTCTGACCGTACGGTTGTCGGCAGGCGAAAGATCCGTCATATCCGTAGCTTTCGTCACTGCCTCCGTCACCGTCTCTATCGGCGCGTCGCTTATCTTGTCTCCCCGCATCAGAACAACGATGAAAACGAGCAGGAACACGAGAAGTATGTACTTTACGGCGCAGAGCACTTTTATCATCCTGTCCATCATTCATCGACCTCCGCAAGCATGTTCATTGCCCAGTACTGATAAAAATCTTTCTGGAAATGAATTCCGTCTTCCGCATACAGGCCGCTGCGCTCTTCAAATAACTGCGTATTATCTATGTAATGATAACCTTTTTCCTCGCACCATGCCTTAAGGGCCGCATTATAGTCCGGCGCCTCATCCCATCTTTCTGTCTCCCTGAGCGCCCGGTTCTGCACCGGCAGGATGGAGTTGATATAAATTTCCGTATTCGGGAGCATTCCCATAAGCTCCTGCATCACGTTCTCATAGGCCGCCACATATTCTTCTGGCGTTCCCCATATCCCGATGTCATTGAGCCCCGTACACAGAAAGAGGTACGACGGGTTCAGCGTCGTGATCTCTTCTTCATGCCCGGCTATATTCGCTATCGTGTACCCGCCGTCGGCGATCACTCTCTTGCTGTCCAGAAACTCATAGAAAGAAAATCCGACAGTCCTTGAATCTCCGAAAATTACATAATCACTGAACTGCGCCCAGACAGACAGCTCTCCCGCTTCGATAGCCGCAAGCTGCGACTGTTTTTTGACAGACTTGACTTTTTCCTCCACACTGGCGATATCCTTGCTCTCCAGTTGTTTCAGATATTCCGTCCCCACCTGGACTTCTTCCCTGTTCGGATCCCTCCATGCCCGGATAGCCAGAACAGCGCAGAGCACCAGCGCCGCGGCTCCGACTCCTGCGATGATCCATTTATATTTTTTCAACATCGAAACTATCTGATCCATAACTCCCCCAAAATCCCACAAAATTCGACATTACGGATAAAGGATATATGCATAATGTTACATTTATTTGACTCTTTTGTTACGCAAACATTAAATTATCAGCCAACCGGATATTCGTGTCATTTTCTCCTGAGATCACCGGATTTTGCAGCAAAATATCCACGCGCCGCTCCTGTAAGCTTTGCGTGGATATACTGCAAACCGCCTGCTATTTTGTCAGCAGCATCATAATCTCATTGCTCCTCTGTACGAACTCCGTCATCTCTTCCGGACTGAGCGGTTTGTGCGCAAGCATCGCCAGATCATAGAGCTGTCTGCAGATGACCGGCACATTCTTACTGCCCTTATTCTCCACAAGGAACTTCACAAGCGGATGATTCACATTCAGGATCAGGGTCGCCTGAGTGCCGAACATGGACGAATCCATACCGTTCATTCCGTACATCTTCATCATCTCCGCCATACGCCTGTCCTGCTCGGAGAGAACTGCCATAGATGCGACCTTGTCGTCTTTGAGCTTCTCGGCTCTTACATCCAGCTTGTCATTACCCAGTTCTTTGCGGAAGATCTCAACAAGACTGTCTGCCGCTTTTTGGAAGTCCTCTTTCTCCTCCTCTGCCACTTCGTCTTTCAGCGACTCGTGGACGTCTGCATCGATCCGCAGGAACTGTACATCAGGATGTTTCTGCTCCAAGTAGGTCACGAACGCCGAGTCGATATTGTGTGTCAGAATGACAGCGTCCTGCCCCTGAGCCTTGAACATATTGATGTACTGGCTCTGCTGAACTTCATCGGTCACATAGTAGACGCCGGTCTTCTTCTCTTCTTTATCGGAATCCTCTCCGCCCTCAGAAGTCTCTGCCGCATCCTCGCCTTTGCTCTCTTTGATCACATCCTCCAGCGTCAGATACTTGTGATCCAGATTCTTGTAGATCATAGAGTCTTTCATCTTTTCGCCGAACTTCTCGTCTTTGAGGCATCCGAACTTGATGAACGGGCTGATGTCATCCCAGTATTTCTCATAATTCTCACGGTCTGTCTTAAACATTCCGACGAGTTTGTCCGCTACTTTCTTTGAAATATAATCTGCAACTTTATTTACAAAGCCATCGTTCTGCAGCGCACTTCTTGATACGTTCAGCGGCAGATCC